>NZ_JBXEJO010000091.1:0-34311 GCF_056837965.1 Bradyrhizobium ferriligni | reverse complement strand
AGATGTGTATAAGAGCCAGCGCCTCCCCAGGCACCGCCGCCGACTGCGACGCAGGCGCCTTCGGCCGCGCCGCCTCCATCGAACGCCGACGCCAATCTCGCCGAGATGGCGCAACGGCTCGAAGCGGCGCTGCGCCGCCCGACCGGCGCCGGCGAGACCGTTGCGCCGCCGGTTGCGCCCGATGCGCCGCCGGTGCGCCCGCAGCGCAGCGAGCCGCCCGCCCCGCCCGCCGGCGGACAGAAGAGCGGGTTCGAAAATCTCGAGGACGAGATGGCCTCGCTGCTCGGCCGACCGAAGAATCCTTCGTGAGACCAGGGGCAGTCCCGCGTAGAGTTTTTTTCATCGCTGTCCTGATCGCCGCCGGATCCCTCGCTGATCCGGCGATGGCGCAGGATATCAGCATCAATCTCGGCGGCGGCAATGGCGGCGTGACCGAGCGCGCGATCCAGCTGATCGCGCTGCTCACGGTGCTGTCGATCGCGCCGTCGATCCTGATCATGATGACGTCGTTCACGCGCATCGTGGTCGTGCTGTCGCTGCTGCGCACCGCGCTCGGCACCGCCACCGCGCCGCCGAACTCGGTGATGATCGCGCTTGCGATGTTCCTCACCGCCTTCGTGATGGGGCCGGTGCTGCAAAAATCCTATGACGACGGCATCAAGCCGCTGGTCGCCAACCAGATCGGCGTTGAGGACGCGTTGCAGCGCGCCTCGGTCCCCTTGCGCGGCTTCATGCAGAAGAACGTCCGCGAGAAGGATTTGAAGCTGTTCATGGACCTCTCCGGCGAGCCGCCGCCGGCGACGCCGGAGGAGATGTCGCTGCGCATCCTGGTGCCGGCCTTCATGATCTCCGAGCTGAAACGCGCCTTCGAGATCGGCTTCCTGCTGTTCCTGCCGTTTTTGATCATCGACCTCGTGGTCGCCTCGGTCCTGATGTCGATGGGCATGATGATGCTGCCGCCGGTGGTGGTCTCGCTGCCGTTCAAGCTGATCTTCTTCGTGCTGGTCGACGGCTGGGCCCTGGTCGCCGGCAGCCTGGTGCAGAGTTACGGGGGGTAGCGCCCTGCGAAACATTCATGGCCGGTCAGCTGGATCGGCCGTGCCATTGCACTATCATGCGCGGCAACGCATCCAGGGAGCCGCGCCGTGCAGCAACCATTCGACCGCGCCGCAGAAGACCTCGGCAACGCCATCCATCTCGAACATGTCAACGTACAGGTACCCGACCAGCGCCTCGCCACGCTGTTCTACGTCGCCGGCATCGGGCTGACCCGCGATCCTTATCTGATGGTCTCCGACAGCAACATGTGGGTGAATGCCGGCCGCAGCCAGTTTCACCTGCCGAGCGGCCGCCAGCAGGTGCTGCGCGGCCACACCGGCATCGTGATCGCCGGGCGGCAGGCCCTGCTGCAACGGCTCGCCGCGGTCGCACCCAAGCTCGAGGGCACCGCGTTCAGTTATCGCGAGCGCAACGATCACGTCGAGGCCACCTGCCCCTGGGGCAACCGGCTACGCTGCTTTGAACCGGACGTCGAACGGTTCGGACGTATCGCGCTCGGCATGCCCTATGTCGAGTTTGAGGTGCCGCGCGGCACGGCTGAGGCGATCAGCCGGTTCTATCCTGAGATCATGGGCATCCCCGCCAGCGTCGTGAACAGTGACGGTGTCGTCGCGCGCGCAAAGGTCGGCAAGGATCAGTATCTGCAATTCCGCGAGAGCGACGCGGTGCAGGGCGAATTCGACGGCCATCACATCCAGATCTACATCACGGACTTCTCGGGCCCCTACCAGCGGCTGCGCGAGCGCAATCTGGTCTCGCGCGAGGACAATCAATACCAGTACCGCTTCTGCGACATCGTCGATCCGGCCGACAGCCGGCATCTGTTCACCGTCGAGCATGAGGTGCGCAGCGCCACCCACCCGATGTATCTGCGGCCGCTGGTCAACCGCAATCCGGCGCAGACCAACCGCACCTTCGCCAACGGCTACGACCAGGCGCCATGGGCGATGGGGCCGGACCAATATGACGGCTGAGCGCACACCTCCTCCGCGTCACGCCATCCCTCGCAAATTCCAGCCACGAGACGACATGCTTCCCTCCCAGCGCCATCTGTTCGAGATCCCACGCGAGGTCTGCTATCTGAACTCGGCGTCCTACAGCCCGCTGCCGCTGAAGACGCTCGACGCCGGCCGCGCGGCGGTGGGACGCAAGGGCCAGCCGTGGACGATCGATCCCGGCTTCGCTAGCCGCCAGCATGAGCGCGCCCGGAGCGCGGCGGCCCGCCTGATCAATGCCGCACCTGATGATGTCGCGCTGATCCCCGCGATCAGCTACGGCGTCGCGACGGTGGCGAAGGCGCTGAGCATTCCGCGCGGCACGCGCGTCATCGTGCTGGAGAACGACCATTCCTCGCCGGTGCTGGAATGGCACGGCCGTGCCGAGGCGCAGGGCTTCGTCGTCGACACCGTGCGCCAGCCCGCCGACGGCGACTGGACATCGGCCGTGCTCGGGGCGATCGAGCGGCCAGACGCGCCGCCGGTCGGCCTCGCCTCGATCTCGTCGGTGCACTGGTCGGACGGCGGCATGATCGACGTCGACAAGGTGCAGGCCGCGCTGCGGCGGCAGGGCGCGATGTTCGTGATCGACGCGACGCAGAGCGCGGGTGTCGTGGCGATGGACGTGACACGACTCGACCCCGACGCCGTGATGTTTCCGACCTACAAATGGCTGATCGGCCCCTACGGCCGCGCCTTCCTCTACATTGCAAAACGCCACCAGAACGGCGTGCCGCTGGAGCAGACCTCCAGCGGCCGCCGCAACGTCAATTCCGAGAACCCGGTCTATTTCGGCGATCTCGCCTATGTCGACAACGCCACGCGTTACGACATGGGCGAGCGCGATCATTTCATCACGCTGGAGATGGCCTCGATCGGCATGGAGATGATGGCGGAATGGGGCGCCGCTGCCGTCAGCGCGCGGCTCGCGATGCTCAACGAGCGGATTGCCGACGGCGTGCGTGACCTCGGACTCGACGTGCCGGCGCGCAGCATGCGCGCGCCGCACATCCTGAGCCTCGGCATGGCAGGCGGCATCCCGAAGGAGTTGATCGCGCGGCTCGCCGCCGAGAACATCCATGTCGCGCTGCGGCTTGGCCGGATGCGGATCTCGCCGCACGTTTTCAACGACGAGGCCGATGTCGATCGCTTCGTCGCGGTGCTCACGAAAGCGCTGCGCGGCTAGGTAGACTTGTGCCGCAGTCCGACAACGCTGAATAATTCAATCGCCAGCGCGACAGCCACTCCGGCCGCGCCGATCAGGAACAGCAGCGCATAGTCGCCGCCGCTGTGCGCGAACAGCCAGGACAGGCCGTAGGCGCCCGCCGCCTGGAACAGCGCGAAGGTCGTGGTGGCCTGCGCCCAGGCTGAACGCTGGCTCGCCGCCGAATGCGGGATCAGCTCGTGGATGCGGCCGATCACCAGCGGCACGATGCCGGGCGTGAAGCCGCCGACGATCAGGCTCGACACGATCAGTGCGGCGGGCGAATTCGTCACGGCGGGCAATGCAACCGCAACGGCCTCGATCAGGAACGCCGCGCGCAGCGCCGCGGCGAAGCCGGCGCGATCGGCGAGGTGTCCCGTGAGCAACGGTCCGACCACGGCACCGATGCCGTACAGCACCCAGTAGTGCGATCCCGCCGCGATCCCCTGCCCGAGCCCGCGCGCGACGAAATCGACCAGGAACACCATGTGCGGCACCAGCGCCAGCGCGTTGAGGCCATATTCCAGGCACAGCGCGATCACCAGCGGCGAGCGCACGCCGTGCGACGCGACGGCCTGCTCCGCCACGCCTCGCGCGGCGGGAGCTTCGGCGGGCCACGCCTTCCAGCTGATCAGTGTCAGCACCGCCGACAACACGCCAAGGCCGTACCAGGCCTGCTTGACGCCCTGCTGCAGCAACAGCGGCACCAGCGTGCCTGACGCGGCGACGCCGAGGCCAACACCGGCAAAGATCACGCCGCCGATCAGGCCGCGCTTGCTGGGCGCGGTATGCGGCAGGATCGCGGTCGCCGCCAGCACCATGATCACGCCGCCACTAACGCCGGCGAGAAAGCGGAAACCGAAGAACCAGACGAAGGAGATCGGCACCGCGCAGGCAAAGCAGGTGATGGCGGCCAGCACCATCATGCCGCGCAGCGCCCACACCGAGCCGATGCGCGCGCCGAGATCGCGGGCGATCAACGCGCCGGCGAGATAGCCGGCAAGGTTGGCGGCACCGAGATAGACCGCTTCCGCCGGCGTGAACCACTTTGCGGCGATCAAAGCCGGGATCAGCGGTGTATACGCGAAGCGCGCCAGTCCGAGCCCGACCAGCGAGGCGCAGAGCCCCGCGGCCGCGGACAGCCACAGCGGCCCGCCTGCATCCCGATGCGGCTCGGCGTGATGGCGTCTGTCATGATCGACATTGGCTGACATGGACATCGCAGTAGGCGCTCCGGCCGTTCGTGAAAAATGATTAGTTGCGATCGCAGCAATCGTTCACGGCGATCGCGGTGCACCTCTCCCGATCGGGAGAGGTGCCCGGTTCGATGTGATGAAAGCCGTCAGCGGGACGATGCCGCCGCAGCAGCGAGCTTCTTGCGATAGTCGAGCGCGGGCAGCCCGCCCCAGCCCCAATTGTCGGTGTCGACTTCCTCAATGACGACGAAGGTCGATTCCATGGGCTTGCCGAGCACGTCGCGCAGCAGCTCGCTGGCGCCCTTGATCAGTGCGGCTTTCTGCTCCGGCGTGGTAGACGACGCACCCGGCGTCGTCCCCTCACGCGTGACCTGGATGGTGACGATAGGCATGGCACTCTCCGGATCACACTCGTCAGTGGCCGGCGCTCTGGCCGCCGTCGACATGCAGGATCTCGCCGGTGACGAAGCCCGCGCCTTCGAGGAACAGCACGGCATCGACAATGTCCTTGGCTTCACCCATGCGCCCGACGGGATGCTGCTTGGCAAGGAAGTCGTGCGTCGCGGGCGCGTGCATCGGCGTCTTGATCACACCGGGCGCCACCGCGTTCACGCGGATGCCCTTGGCGGCATATTCGATGGCGAGCGACTTGGTGGCGGCGTTCAGGCCGCCCTTGGTCAGCGACGCCAGCACCGAGGGAACGTTGCTGTTGGCGTGATCGACCAGGCTGGTCGTGATCTGCACGATGTGCCCGGATCCCTGCTTCTCCATCTCCCTGGCGGCGCGGCGGGTGATGTAGAAGAAGCCGTTGAGATTGGTCGCCAGCACCTGCGCATAGTCCTGGTCGGTGTAGTCGGTGAAGGGCTTGGCCAGGAAGATGCCGGCATTGTTGACCAGCGTGTCGATGCGGCCGAAGCGCCCGAGCGCCTGCTTGACGATGCGGTCGGCAACTTCGGGATCGCCGATGTCGCCTGCGACGGTCAGAACGTCGCTGTCCGTCGACGGCTTGATGCTGCGGGAATTGGCGACGACGCGCCAGTTGCGGTCGCGATAGCCCTTGACGATGGCCTCGCCGAGGCCTTGCGACGCACCGGTGATGATGGCAACCTTCTGCTCTGCACCCATGATCTCTCTCCATCTGTTGCTGAAGCGACCCAGCGCCGCTTCGATGGAGAGGAAGCTAGATACATCCGCTTTCCGCGCGAATGCCCGCTATTCGGCAGACACTCTTCCGCGGCGCGAACGACCGACGTCATCGGGCTTTCGCGCCAGCCTTGCTGGCCTCGCGCGACAGCCGCTCGAAATAGCGCTTCAGCCGCGGTGTCGCGAAATCGACGAAGGCGCGCACCTTGGGCACGTCGAAGCGGCCCTGCGGCGCCAAAAGATGCACCGGCAACGGCGGATGCTCGTCCTTGGCAAGCAATATCCGCAGCCGCCCGTCGCGGATTTCTTCGGCGATGTGATACGAGAACAGCCGGGTGACGCCGTGTCCTTCGCTGGCCGAGGCGACCGCCGCGCGCACCGTGTTGACCACCAGCCGCGGCGTGAACTGGACTGCGCGCGCGATCTTCGACTTCGCGGCCGGCGGGAAGCTCCAGGAGTCGAGCCCGAAATGCGTCATGGCGATGATCTGGTGCTTCGCCAGGTCCGCCGGCTCGCCGATCACCGGATGCTGCGCGAGATAGCCGGGGGATGCCGCGACCACGCGGCGGACCTCGCCGAGCTTGATCGCGATGAAATTGGAATCGGCGAGATGGGCGATGCGCAGCGCGACGTCGATCCCCTCGTCGATCAGATTGACGGTACGATCGAGCATCACGAGCCGCACCGACACGGCCGGATATTGCGTCATGAAGGCATCGAGCACCGGCCGGAGCACGTCCTCGCCGACGACGACAGGCGCGGTGACGGTCAGCGCGCCGCGCGGCACCGACCGCTCGCCGCCGGCCGAGATGTCGGCCTCCTCGAGCTCGGTGAGGATACGACGGCATGCGGCCGCATAGCGCTGGCCGGCATCGCTCAGCTTCAGGGAGCGCGTGGTGCGATGTAACAGCTCGGCGCCGACATGATGCTCAAGGAAAGCGATCGCCCGGCTGACCGCCGCCGGCGAGCGCCGCAACTTCCGCCCGGCACCGGCGAGGCTGCCCTCGTCGACCGCCGCGACGAAGACTTTCATGGCGTCGATGCGGTCCATCGATCCCCCCGCTTCGCGGCCGCCGTTACTCCGTCACGTCATACTGCTTGCTGAGATGGTCGCCGATCTGCACCAGCATCGCGACGCATTCGGGATAGCCGGGCCTCGCCACCGTGGTGTCATTGGCGCTGGCGCGAAACTCCCAGCTGTCGCCGTCGCGCAACACCGAGATGTCGATGCCGTCGGGGCAGTCGGCATGGGCCTTCAACTCGGCCCGCGCCATCTCGATGAGTTCGGCTTCGGTCTTGATCGGCTTGCTCATGTAAGGACGTCCTCCCGGCGCTTTGCAACGGACGCCATGGTTGCCGATTTGACGGCAGGATGTCGAGAGCACGCGTGCGATCACAACCAGTTGCAATTGACAAAATGCTCGTCCCCGGCGAACATTTGGCAGGGTCGATACCACCCGCCGCTTGCACCCCACCCGGGGACGGTGAATGTATCAAGCCGTGTTTCAGGCTTCCTTTGCCCGCACGAACGGGTCAGCAACGCAAGCCCCTGACGCCTTCCGTTCGTCGATGCAAAGGTTGATCCCATGCGCGACTTTCGTGATGCCAAGACCATGGCGCAGACGCTGCGCGAAACGCTCGGCGCCAAATCGATCCCCCTCACCCACAGCGACAGCCTGGAGCTGATCGCCAAACTGTTCGGCCAGCGCGACTGGAACACGCTGGCGGCACGAATACAGGCCGCAGGCGGATCTGCCGACGTGCCGGCTCCCGCTCAGCAATCGCCGCCGGACGCGGTGCGGCAAGAGATCGCAGTCGCTCCAGCGGTGCTCGACCGCTATGCCGGCTTCTACCAGCTCAGCGAGCAGGCCGTCCTCAGTGTGATGCGCGAGGATCACCACCTGGCTGTACAGCTCACCGGACAGCGTGCCGTAGCGTTCTTTGCGGAGAGCCAGACCGAGTTTTTCGCCAAGGAGGTCAACGCGCAGATCAGCTTTGTCATCGCGGCTGACGGTCAGGCGACGTCACTGATCCTGCATCAAAATGGCGACCAGCCGATGCCGCGCATCGACGCTGCAAGCGCGAAGCAGATTGCGGATCGCACCGCGGAGCGTGTGAAGAACCAGTCGCCGGCTCCCGGAACCGAGGCCGCACTCCGCCGCCTGATCGAGGGGGTCGCATCGGGACAGCCCGACTATGCGGACATGACCCCCGCGCTCGCCGCGGCGACCCACGAGCAATTGCCACACCTGCAGCCTTACCTCGCCGACCTCGGCACGATCGAGTCCACACGTTTCCTCGGCGTCGGCGCGCAGGGCGAGGATGTCTACAGTGTGCGACACGCCAACGGCGCCTCGCATTGGCGGATCGCGCTCGACGCCACCGGGATCATTTCGACCGCGTGGGTGTCTGCCGGGCCGTGAGCCCCTGCGCTGCTACGGCACCGCGCTGGCGCGGCGCTCGCCCTTGATCGCCGGCAGCGCGCTCACCGGCGCGGCCTTTGGCTTGTCAGTCACCGATCCGGTTGCGACCGGATCGGGCAACGGCGCGCGGGCGGTGGCGTCGGGGAAGCGGGTTTTCATCTCGCGGATGAAGCCGTCGAGCGTGTCGACGCTGGCGGCCATTCGCGCGATCTGGGCGAATTCGGCGCTGGACGTCGCGACCGGCTTGCTGGCCGAGTCGAAGGCGAGCTTGTCGGTATCGCCGGACATCAGCGGCGCGTATTTCTCGCGGAACCGGGACAGTCCGATGGCGTCCTCGGCAAGCGCGTAGCCGACAACGGCGCGGATGATGTCGGCCTTCTCGCCCGGATTGAGCGGAGTGAAGTCGCGCCAGCGGTCGCCATAATAGAGCTCGATCTGCTCGGACGCCTCGCGCCAGTGCCGCGACGCCCAATAGATGTCGGAGCGCAGCCGGATTGCCTCGCGGCCGGTGATGTTCGAGATGATGTCGAGCGCGAGATCGTGCCGGCCGACGTCGCTCTGCGCGCGCGCCTCGAGCAGCAGCCGCTGCTGGCGCAGTTCGCCGGAGAGGTCCGCGATCCGGGTCGAGCGCAGCGCGGCAACGGCGCGGTCGGGCTTGCGGTTCATCAGATAGACCATCGCAAGGCGCGCCGCGACCTGGGCGCGGGCCGCGCCTTCGAGCCGCTTGTCGACCTGGTATTGCAAGAGGTCGGCGGCCTGGTCGAGCAGATCGACGCCGACCAGGCGGTCGGCGAGACGGCGGATCATCTCGTCGCCGCGGCGGCCGATCGGCGTCAGTTCGCGATATTCGTAGAAGGTGCCGAGCGCATCGATCGGCGACATCTCGTCGCCCTTGGGGCCGAGGTAGAGCTGCACGAACAAGGCCGAGGCGGCATCCTGCGCCTGGCGCGATTCCGGCGCGTTCGGCTGCAGCCGGGTCGCGGCACGCGTGACCGCGAAGGCGTCGGCGTAGCGCGCCGTCTCGGCGTAGATCTTCGACAGCACATACAGCGTCTTCAGCTCGATATTGTCGCCGCGCCACAGCATCGACAGCAGTTCGAGCTCCTTCAGCACATCGTCGCGGCCGATCTCGCCGCGCTTCTGCTTGAGCAGCGTCTCCAGCAACCTACCTTCGGCGGCAGCCTGGCGATCGGCCGAATTGGCGGCGAAGCGATAGGCGTCGAGCGCATCCTTCTCCTGGCCGAGCGCCTCGGCGAGCCGGCCGCGCAGCACCGCAACCGCGGGCTTCAGCTCGCCGGGAACGCCGACCACGTCGAGATCGCTCTTGCGCCGCGCGGCGCCGGCATAGTCCTTGACCTCGAGCGAGGCCTTCATCGAGTCCATGGTGACGATGCGCTGCAAATCGGGCGGCAGCGTCGCCACCGCGAATTCGGCGTTCTTGAACTTCTCGCGCGCCTCGGCCCATTTGCCCTCGCGGGCGAAAGCGAGCCCCTTCCACAATTGGGAATCGTAACCGTTGCCGATCACCGGATTGGCGAGATCCTTCAGGCCCTGCGCCGGGTGTCCGATCAGGATGCTGGCGACCGCGTGCACCATCACCACCGACGCCGTCTCGCTGCCGCGCTTGCTCTCGGACAGGATCAGATTGGCGACACCATGGGCTTCCTGGTACATGCCGCGCGCCATGTAGAAGTCGGCGAGATCGAGCCGTGCCTGCGGCAGCTGCTCGGCATTGGCCGACGCGGCCGCCGCAATCAGGCCGTCGAGCTGCTTGAGGAAAGTCTCCGACTGGTTCTTGCGCCACTCGTCGGGATCGAACAACGGCTTCACCGCCGCGGTCGCACGCTCGGCGGCGACGTCGGCCGATGACAGCGTCAGGCCCCCCGGCCGGCCCAGCATCACCTTGTCGGCGCCGACCTCGGCCTTGACGTCGTCCGCGTTCGGATGAACCACGACGCCGTGGATCGATTCCAGCAGCGACAGCTCGACGAAATCCTGCCGCTTGATGACGCCGCGGGTCGGCGGCGGCGCCGTCACCACCCAGAGCGTATCGCCGGCGTCGGGATCGACCAGTCTGTGCAGCTGGCCCGGATTGGCGAGCGGCACGCTGACATTGGCGAGCGAGGGCTCCGAGATGTTGCGCACCACGGTGAGCGGCAATGGCGGCTTCTGCACGCGGTCGGCAAAGGTCAGCGTCCAGCTCACGCCGCGCGAGCGGTCGTCGCTTTCGAGCGACGGCATCTGCGGCCGGTTGAGGCGGAAGCGCACCGCCTGGCCCTTGTCCAGCGCGATCCGGCTGACATCTGATATCAGCGAGCCGGCCTTGGCGCGGACCGGATCGACGTCGATTGCCTCAGCGGTGTCAAACACCATCCAAACCGTGTCGGCGCGGCGGAACAACGCCGCCGGCGTCGCGCCGGGGAATGAGAACGTCACGCGCAAGCCGTCGCTGTCGCGCTGGGCTTCGACCGCGGGCTTGCCGTCGGCACGGGCCTCGGCAGGCGGCGATGGTGCCGCAGCCGCCTTCGGCGCTTCCGTCGCCGGCGCGGCGGCGGCGACAGCGGGCACCGGCTTCGGCGCGTCGGTCACGGGCGCCGTGTTCTGTTCCGCCGCAGAGCCGGCGCCACCCTCGTGCGGCGGGGTCGGCGCAGCAGCATTCTCGGCGTTGGGCGCAGGTGCGGCCGCCATTTTCGGCAGCTCCGGATCGGACAGTTCCGATCGGGGCTGCTCCGTTTTGGCGGGCGCGGCCGCCGGTTGCTCGCCCGTGGCTTGCTCGGGTTTGAGCGGCTCGGAGCGCTGCGGTTCGGACTTGGCAGGTTCGGACTTCGCCGGTTCGGGTTTCGCCGGCTCGGTTTTGGACTGTTCGGGCTTGATCTCGATCTTGGCCTGCTGGGCGATGCTTTCCGATGTCACCGGCGCGATCGCCGCGGCGCCTTTGGGTTTGGCGCGCAGCGTCGGCAACAACGAGCTCAGCGAGGGCTTTGCCGCCTGCTGCTCGCTCTGCTGGAAGGCGACATCGACGATGTAGTTCTTCTCGTCGCGGAACGAATGCACGTCGACATCGCCAATCAGCGACACGTCGACTGCCGACGTGTCCGTGTCGGCGCGCGCGCTGATCGACGCGACATTTGGCGGAGCGGCGACCTTGGCATCGGCAAGGTCGAAGGTCAGGACCGAATTGAACGACAGCGTCAACTTCTGCTCGTTCAGCACCGAGGAGACGCTGACCCCGTCGGGCACCTCGAACACGAAGCGGACGAAGGTGGGTTGCACCAGCGCGCGAACGCGCACCGGCGGCTTCTTCCTGGCGGCGTCGGCGGCACGCTGCATGCGCAGCAGGCGCTCGGCGGCGCGGGCGCGCTCGGCAAGCTCGCGGATCACCTCCTGCGGCAGCGACGGCGGCGGGCCGGTCCAGCTGTCGGGCAGGAAGTCGATGAAGATCCGCTCGCCGGCGGTCATGGTGTTGATGCTGACGCGACGCGCCAGCGACAGGCGGATCGCCGAGCCGTCGGGATCGCGGCGCGCGGCGCCGACATAATCGGGCACCGCATCCTGCAGTTTCTCGACGGGGATATCGACCGGACGTTTGAAGCGGATCACGATGATCGAGCCGGCGGTCGTGACCTCCGACTCGACATCCTCCTTCAGCTTCAGCACCAGCCGGGCATAGCCGTTCGCGGTGGAGAATGTCGCCTCCCCCGGCACCGCGTCTTCGGCCCGCGCCACAGTCGGATTGTTAAGGGTTGTAAGCGCAAGGGCGGTGGCAAGCAGGCACAGACGCGCGGTCCGCGCCCAGGCGCGGCCTAGCGACCATGTTCCAGCGGCAGCGGTTCGCGCCATCTCGAAACGTCTTCTCGGGACCCCAGCCATACCAAGCGCGAAGCGCCCTCGCCCACGCCTCCCGATCTTGGATCGGGCGGCGTTAAGGACCTGTTAACGTCAACGGATTGTTTCGGAGCCCGCCGCTGCCACGGAATGGCTGTGTACTATAGTTGACAAATCGACCGCGTCGTGTATGATAATACACATGATCCAGGTCGTTCAGACCGACGCTTTTGCGCACTGGCTCAACTCGCTTGCCGACATGAAAGCGGTCGCCCGGATCGGCGCACGCATCCGGCGTCTCGAACTCGGAAATCCAGGCGATGTGAAATCGGTGGGCGAAGGCGTGAGCGAAATGCGGATCGATTACGGCCCGGCTACCGGGTGTATTTCACGCGTCGAGGCAAAACCATCGTGCTCCTGCTCTGCGGTGGCGACAAGCGAACCCAAAGCAAGGACGTCAAGGCGGCCCAGAAGATGGTGAAGGAGATTTGAGATGCCGCTCAAGACGACCAAGTTCGACATCAAGGATCATCTGAAGACGCTGGAGCAGCAGATCGCCTATCTCGAAGCGGCGCTGGAAGAGGACGATCCCTCGTTCATCGCGACAGCTATCGGCGACATCGCCAGAGCTCGCGGCGTATCGCAGTTTTCGCGCGAAACTGGCTTGAGCCGCGAAGTGATCTACAAGTCATTCCGGCCCGGCGGCAATCCGACTATTGAAACCCTGAACAAGGCGACAAAAGCGCTCGGTTTGAAGCTGAAGCTTGTTCCGAGCGCCGCCTAGCTGCGCAGATAGCGGTGCGGGCTATCCTCGCAGAACTGGAGTCAGCCAAGGGCCCGCTGCGCGACTGTGACCGGACAGGATTTGTCCTTGCAACGAGGCTTACTCCGCGCTGCCCGGTACCGTGCGCAAATACGCCACGATGGCATCGAGGTCATCGGGACTGATCCGGGCGTAGTAGTGGTATCCCATCGGTCGACCGAGACGGCTGCCGTCGCGGCTGACACCTTCGGTGATCGCACGCTTGATCTCGTCGTCGCTCCATGTGCCGATCCCATTCGTCTTGTTCTGCGTGATGTTGCGTGAGACCGAGATTCCCCACGGCCCGGAAAATTTGACGCCACCGGTGCCAAGGCTGCTTTTGTATTCTCGTCCCCTCGGTCCAATCGGCGTATGGCACGCCATGCAATGCGCGATCGTGACGAGGTAGAATCCCTTCTGCACCTTGTCGCTCATCATCGGTTCGGCGAACGCGTTCTCGCCGCCCGGCGGAACGTTCTCGACTTGAGGGACCTTGTAGATCGGATCGGGCACCTTGTTGTGGACCGGCGTAATCGTACGCAGATATGCAATGACCGCGTCGAGATCATTTTCCGTCAGGATGTGATAGAAGCTGGTCGGCATGACCATCGCGGTATGCACACCCTTTGGGGTTTGCCCGGTCCGCAGCAGTTTCTTGATATCGGCATCGCTCCAGTTTCCGATGCCTGTTTCCTTGTCTTGCGTGATGTTGGCGGCATGCACCGTGAACGGAGGCTCGTCCCAGTATCCTCCGCCCGAAAACGCCTTCTCCAAAACGTCGCCGTTCGGTCCCTTGGGCGTGTGGCAATTGCCGCAAGCCAGAATGCCGTTGACGAGGTAGTCGCCCCGTTTGACCAGTTCGGATTGGGCCCATGCCAGATTGGTGGTGGCGATGACGACAAGCATCATGAACAGGCTACGCATATTGGTTTCCTCGAAATTTCTTGGTGACTAAAAATTCAATGTCTGATCGGGCGCAGCTTCGCGCCCGGCACAAATGAGCAATTCAATCAATCAACTCAGGCCGCGGTCCATGCGACCGCAATCACGGAAGGCTCCAAAACAGCGAAGTCGCGCTCGCCTTCCCCACGCCAATGCTAGACTCGCATCAAGCAATTTGGCAATGTCTGTGATGGCTCTGTTGCAATGGCGTTGAAAGCGTTCGGCGCGGATGTACGCCAAGGGGCCACAAGAAGGGGGCCACAAGCCGCCCTGCTCCGCCTATGTCGGCGAAGGATCGCGACCATCAGGCCGGCGATTTGCGGAAGCCTTGTGCCCGCTGGTCCATTGCACCGGATCGGGGCGACTTGGCGAACTCGGCCGGACGGACATCGAAGCGGCCAGCCGCCCTGTTGATTGGCATTAATGATTTATCGCAACGCGGAAGCAGCCCTGCTGCCTCACTCGATTTCCGATTGTTCTGCAATAATTCTTTTGAGAGGATCACCCATGCGAAAGCCACTATCAATTCTTGCTCTTTTAATGAGTGTCTCGATTGCCCAAGCCGATCCGAAGGAGGACGCAGCGCAGCTCGTTGAGCGCTGGAGCAAAGCCTTCGCTGACGCCGACCTTGAGGGTATCGTCAGTTTCTATGCCCCGGAAGCGACCATGATCGGAACGTTCGGCAAGGTCGTCATGACGACGCCGGAGCAAATCCGCAAATACTTCGAAACGACAATCCTCAATTCGCGCCCCAACACCGTGGCGCTGCAAAGCGCGGAGACTCTCCTGATCGACGAGAGGACGGTGGTGCTCGCCGGGTTCGACACCATCTCCGGGGTCATGAAGGATGGCCAGCCTTATAGCAGCCTCGGCCGCGTCACATTCGTGATCGCGAAGCAAGGCCCGGATTGGAAGATTGTCCATCTGCACCGGTCTCCACTCCCGAAAACCTGACGGCAGCCCCGTCAATTCGTCTTCGGCGTGAGCATCTTGGCTTCGATCTTGGGAAGGTCGTCGGTCGAGGCCGATTTGTCGCCGCCGGCGCGGCGATTGGCGACCTAGCGCAAAGTGAGGTGCTGCGAACTCAGACCGCCGCGACCTCTCGCTCGCCATGCGCCGCTTGCCGCGTCTGCGTGCTCTCCCGGACCAGCAACCAGCAGAACAGGATGATGACCGGAGAACCAAAAGGCAGCGGCTTCACGACCGACAGTTGATAGAGGACAGGTAGGTAGAAGACCATCGGCGCGAGAAACGTCACGCCAAGCACCATTTTCGACCAGGCCGGAAAGCCGACCCTCAACCACTCGCGGAGCATCCAGGCCAGCGGCAGCGCCATGATGAGCATGTCGTAGAACAGGCAGAACGGCGTAATCAGAAGGCAGGCGAGCACGATGATCGAGCGTTCGGTGGCAGCACTGATCTTCTGACGCAGCATCCAGACCAGCACACACGTCATGCCCAGCGCCACGAGGCCGTGAATGATAAAGGCCGTGTTGACGCCGGCGCCAAGCAGGCGCGCTGTCGCGTACACGCTCTGCAGCAATGAAAACTCGACGTCGCCGTTCTCTAGAGCCTGACGGGCGGAGTGAGAGACGTCGAGGAAGTTGAGCCATGTATCCAGGCCGAACAGCAGCGCGGACAGCACGACGAGCGAAATCGACGACATGCCTGCCCAGATCAGCGTGCGCCAGCGACCTGTGACGATCAAGGCGATCGGCACGGCCAGCGCCAGGTGCGGCTTGATCACCATCAGCCCGAGGATCGCGCCCGCGAGCTTTGGCCTTCGGTCCATGATGTTGAGACCGCACCCAAGGATCGATGCCGTCAAAAAGGCGTTCTGCCCTGCCACGGCATTAAGATAGACCGGCGCATAGGCGAGGATCGCGACCAGGCACCAGGGCGTTCGCAAGATACGCCAGATCACCGCGGCGAACGACGCTGCCGTCACACTGATGAACACGAACAGCGAGACGAAATACGGCGCGAGCGCGAGCGGCAGGCACACGAGCAGCATCGTCGGCGGATAGAAGAACGCCTCGTAGCCCTCTCGCAGGTATGGAGCTTCCGCGAGCAGATGCAATTCGGGCACATAAACCTCGGCGGGATGCCCGGCTAACACCTGAAGCGAGGCCGCCCAGAACGTCAGGAAGTCCGAGCCGAGCAGAAAGTTATTCGCGCCATAGCCGCCATCGCGGTAAAATAGCAAAAGCGACCTCGCAAGGGTCAGCACCAGCACAATTGCGACGCCACTCACGTACAGTCGGGCGCGCGGCGCGGTGAGCCATGGCATGTCTTTCAGCATCGGCAATTCCTGAAACACCACCTTGAGACATAGCGAGTTCAATTCCAGAATGACAAATCGGTTGCAACTTAACGCTACCGGTTAAGGCTACCATAACCCGGGTGCCCGGTGGCGATCGTGCCCATCGGGCAGAGCGCAAAAGATCTCCGCATCTCGCATTGGGATAAGATCGCAATCAGACACCTCTCGGCGTCGATACGCGTTTGGCTTCGCTGAGATCCCGTCGAGCCCGCATGACCGGAGACAGCGAACATCCTCGTCTGCCAGCCGGCACATGGCGCTGCAGCGCCTCCGACTGCACCTTTGTCGTACGTGATGACGATGCCCCTGAAGCCGATGGCGTCGGCTTCCGTCTTTGCATCGAGAGGGTCACCCCCGATCCACCGGGCATGCGCGGAACCTCTGGCGATTAACCCAACGCCGCATGGAGATCGGCCACTCGCTTGCGCCACCGCCAGTTGCGGTATACAAACGCTTACATTTCAAGCAATTCTTAGTTTCTGGCAGTTTCATGAACGGATTTGGAATGGTGCGCGCCCGTGCGGAGCGCAGCGGATACGACCGTGCATTGGCCATTGCCTGCCTCATCGTGTTGGGCTTTACCCTGTACTGCGTGCTACCGAAAGTCGTTGACGGTACCGGCGCGACCGGGCTCGACTTTTCATGCTTTTGGAGCGCGGGGCAGATGGCTCTCGATGGCCATGCCGCCACCGCCTACGATTGGCCGCGGTTGCGGCAAGCGATCATTCAAATACACCCCAGCTTGAACCAGGCTCCGTTCCCCGTTTACGAGGTGCCGATACCGTTTTTCTACCCGCCGTTTTTTTTCTTTGCGGCGGCACTGCTGGCACTGCTGCCGTTTCCGACCGCGTTCTGGATCTGGAGCACCACAAAGCTGCTGTGCTGGGCGGTCGTTGTTTACGCAATTCGGCCGCGCTTCGCCGTACTGCTGCTGGCATTCGCCGTGCCGGCCGTCCTCTACGATTTCATTGTCGGCCAGAGCTCCTTGCTCGCGGCATCGCTGCTCGGCGCCATTCTGCTGACGCTGGACAGGCGTCCGATCGTCAGCGGCTTCCTGATCGCGCTGCTGATCTTCAAGCCGCAATATGGCGTCCTGCTTCCCCTCGTTCTGATAGCTACTGGACGCTGGACCGTCTTCATCACAGCCAGTTTGGTGGTACCGGTGCTCATGCTGCTCACCGGGCTTACCTTCGGCTGGGACACTTTTGAGGGGTTCCGTGAGGCAGCCATCTTCGCGACGACGCAGTTCCATCTCACCGGCACGCTGGCTTGGTACAAGCTGCAGAGCGTCTACGGCTTGCTTCGGTTTGCCGGCTTTGGCTACGGATCGGCCATCGCATTGCACGTCGCGGTCGCTGCGGCAGCCGCGACGTGGATGCTGATCATATGGCGCCGCAACGTCAGCTTCGCCGTCAAGGCCGCGAGCCTGCTCGTCGCAACATTGCTCGTCTCTCCCTACTTCGCGATCTACGATACGGCGCTACTGGCTCTCGCGCTCATCTTTCTCATGAACGCGCCCATGGCCGAACATGGCTCGCTGCTCTCGAATCGCTCCGAACTCCGGATCGGGTTCGGCGTGCTTGTCCTGGCGGGGTTCACCTACCCGGTCGCACTCGTCCCCGTCGGTCCGTTCATGTGCGCGACCCTCATCGCGATGATCTGGATTAGATGCAGGCAACCCGGCGTTAAGCCGGATCTGGCTTACGGCTGAAGAGGCCACCACCAATTGGCGGACTTCCCGATAGCTCCCGTCAATTCGTCTTCGGCGTGAGCATCTTGCCTTCGATCTTGGGAAGGTCGTCGGTCGAGGCCGACTTGTCGCCGCCGGCACGGCGGGCGAGTTCGACCGTGAGCCGTTCGGCGGCTTCCGGCTGCATCAGGCCGAGGATGTCGGACATCTTGCGCGGCTGGATCTGCGAGGCAATCTGGTAGAGCACGTTCATTTCCAGACGATCGAACACCTTCGCGGCGTCCTTCGGCTTCATGTTCTCGTACATGGTGACGATGCCCTTGAAACGCGCGGCATCGGCTTCCGCCTTTGCCGCGGCATCGGCATTCGCCTTGGCATCATTGGCCTTGGCCTCCTCGACCTTGGCCTCGATGCGCTTCTCGGCGGCCTTCAACAGGCTTTCGCGGATCTCGACCTCGCGCGCGCGTGTCTCGAGCTCCTGGCGGCGCGACTGCAACCGTTCCAGGATCGCGCGCTCCGACGCCGACACCGGCGCGGGTGCATCCAGATTGACGACAACGCCATCGGGCTTTGACGGCTCCGCGGCCGGTGCGGCCGGCTTCGGCGCCTCGTCCTTCTTGGCGTCCTTGTGCTCGACCGATCCCGTGATGTCGCCGGGATCGCCCTTGATCTTGCTGTCAACAACCACAGCCTTGCCGGCGCCGGGGAAGTTGAAGTTCTGTTGCGCCCATGACTGGCCGGCCGGCGGCGTATCGTCGGCAAACACGTAACCGCCATCGAGCACGAGGCCGGCAACCTTCAGCACCATCAGGCCGAAGATCGCGACCAGCACCACGGGCATCACTCTGATGTCACGAAGCAACTTCATGCAGCGAGGCCGCCGGCCCTCCTGCGCTCGGTGAAGGCTTCAGCCGCCGCGGCAACCGCGTGCGCGGCCGAGACCCTGGGCGCCGGCGCCACTGGCGCGGCGGGCGCAGCTGCCTGTGCCGGTGCATGCGCGGGCTCCGACGGCCGCGCGGCCAGCGCGATCTTGGACAGGCGGCGCACCACGTGGTCGCCCTCCGCCAGCTGGCTCTTCAGCAGCGCCGACATCTGCGTCGCCGCATCGAGCTGGTTGCCGAGGTTCTCGTTGACGTCGCGCACCGCGTGCTTCAACCCGCCGATCGCCCGCTCCGCGATCTCGGTCGCGGTGATCAGTTCGGCGATCGTCGCCTTCAGCGAATGCTCGTCGGCCTTCAGCCGCTGCAGGCGTTTGTTGAGCAGCCAGCAATAGCCGATCGTCAGCATCAGCAGCACGGCTACGAGACTCTCGATTGCTAGTCCAAGCACATGACTCATGGTGCCTCCATCATCTTGGTCCGCTCGTCCGCCTTCTCGAACATCGCGAAGGTGGTTTGGGGTTTACGCAAATTCTTGGTGACGCGGATCGCGACGCGGTCGCCGACCCGGCCCATGCGCCCTTCCGTCAGGGTGACATTGCCGCAGCGCACCGAGACCAGCGCGTCGGAGCGGATATCCAGCGGCAGGGTGTCGCCGACCTTGAGCTTCATCAGCTCCTTCAGCGGGATATCGGCTTCATAGAGCACCGCATCGACCGAGATCTCGGCCTGCGCCACTTCGGTGGCGAAATGGCCTTCCCAGATCGGGTCGCGGCCGAATTTTTCGCCCATGAACATCTGCAACAGCACGTTGCGGATCGGTTCGATGGTGGCGTAGGGCAGCAGCAATTCGACATTGCCGCCGCGGTCTTCCATGTCGATGCGCAAGCGCACCAGGATCGCGGCATTGGCCGGGCGGCTGATCGCTGCAAAGCGCGGGTTGGTCTCGAGCCGGTCGATCGTGAAGGTCACCGGCGACAGCGGCCGGAACGCCTGCTCGGCATCCGACAGCACCACCTCGACCAGGCGCTTGACGAGGTTGGTCTCGATCGTGGTGTAGGGCCGGCCCTCGATCTTGAGCTGGGTCTGGCCGCGGCGGCCGCCGAGCAGCACGTCGATCATCGAATAGATCAAGTTGGAGTCGACCATGGCGAGGCCGAAATTCTCCCACTCCTCCGCCTTGAACACCGAGAGCACCGCGGGCAGCGGGATCGAGTTCATGTAGTCGCCGAAGCGCACCGAGGTGATGCGGTCGAGCGAGACCTCGACGTTGTCGGAGGTGAAATTGCGCAAGCTGGTCGTCATCAATCGCACCAGGCGGTCGAACACGATTTCGAGCATCGGCAGACGCTCGTAGGACACCATCGCGGAATCGATGATGGCGCGAATGCCGGAATGGTCGTCGAGGCTGACGTCGCCGACCGTGAAGCCGAGGAGATTGTCGATCTCCTCCTGCGACAGCACGCGCTCGCCATTGGTGTTCTTGCCGCCGAAGTCACGGCTGCCGTCCTCGACCATGGCGGCCCATTGCAGCGCCATGTTCTCGGTGAGCTCGTTCTTGGCGGCTTCCGCCGCGGCCGCCTCGGGATCCTCGGAATCGAGCGAGGCTTCCCATTGGGCCGCAATGGCGTCCTGGTCCATCTGGTCGTTGCCGGCCATGGCTTTACATCCACCCCGTCACTGGATCACGACTTCCTTGAACAGCACCGCGTTGACCTGGTTGGGTGCCAGCGCGAGATTGACGCGCTTGGTCAGTTCTTCCTTGAGGCGGAACAGGCCGGCCGAGCCGTTGAGGTCGCTCGGGCGCAGCTCGCGCATGTAGGTCTGGAACAGGTCGGTGACGCGCGGCAGCGCCGGCTTGATCGCCTCGACCTGCTTCTCTTCCTTGACCTCGAGCACGAGCTTCAGCTTGAGATATTGCACGCGCTCGCCGGGCGCGCCGACCAGATTGACCAGCATGTCAGGCACGTCGACGAAGCTCGGCGGCTTCGGCGGCGGCGCTTCGGCGTGCTGCTCCTCGCCGTGGCCGCGCATGAAGAAGAACCAGCCGCCGGCGCCCGCGCCGAGCACGACGAGGAAGCCGACGACGGCAATGATCAGCTTGAGCTTGCCCTTCTTCGGAGCGGCCGCGCCCTCGCCGCTCTCAGTCTTTTCCTCGTCCGCCATCGTCCGCTCGCTTCACCCAGAAGGATGCGAACGCGATTGGCACCAGCCCTGGCTTGAAGACGCGATACAAATGCCGCCGGCGCACACGCGCCCCAATAATGGCAACGCTAGGGTCATAATGGTTAACGGAAGCTTAGGATTTACCATCCACTAGGAAAAAACTGCCGGGCAAACATGGTCAACAAGACCTTTCTGCCGCCCCTTGCGCGCCACGGCCAAACATCTAAGCCATTCAAATAACAAGATATTTCAAGTTGGCACGGCTTTCGCTGAGAGCACGGCGTGACTGGCGGGTTTGGGAGAACCCAATGGTTACCGACGGGTCCGGCGTGAAGGTTTGGGAGAACCTGCATTCGGATCGCCTCACAGGGGAGAACCACCGATGCAGAATACCCTTCTGGTCGGCCTATCGAAGCAGATGGTGCTGGAACGGCAGATGGATGTCGTCTCCAACAACATCGCGAACATGAACACCAACGGCTACAAGGCCGACCGGTCGCTGTTCCAGGAATATCTGTCCTCGAACGCGCATGAGGACAATTTCGCCGCTCGGGACCGTCGCGTCTCGTTCGTGCAGGACCGCGCGACCTTCCACGACTTCTCGCAGGGCCCGACCGAAGAGACCAAGAACCCGCTCGACGTCGCGATCGACGGCAACGCCTTCCTGGTGGTGCAGACGCCGGCCGGCGAGCGCTACACCCGCGAAGGCAATCTGGCGATCAACAGTCGCGGCCAGCTCGTCACCGCCTCGGGCTACCAGGTGCTCGGCACCTCCGGCCCGATCACGTTCCAGCAGACCGACCACGACGTCAACATCGCCACCGACGGCAACATCAGCGTGCTCGAGGGGACCTCCCGCCTCGACTCGATCCGCGGCAAGCTGCGCCTCGTCTCGTTCGCGCAGGCCCAGCGCCTGCTGAAGGAAGGCTCCAACCTCTACGCGCCGGGCGAAGGCACGCAGGCGCTGCCGGACACCAAGGCCCAGATCCGCCAGGGCTTCATCGAGAAGTCGAACGTCAATTCCGTCGTCGAGATGAGCCGCATGATCGAGATCACGCGGACCTACACCCAAATCGCCTCGCTGCTGCAGCAGCAGAGCGACCTGCACAAATCGGCGATCGAGAAGCTCGCCGACGTGCCGAACTGATCCGGGGGATTGACCGATGCGCGCACTTTATACAGCTGCGACCGGAATGGCGGCACAGGAACTCAGCGTTCAGGTGATCTCCAACAACATCGCGAACCTGCGCACCACCGGCTACAAGAAGCAGCGCGCCGCGTTCCAGGACCTGATCTACGACCATGTGCGGCGGGTCGGCGCGCAGGCCTCCGACCAGAACACCATCATGCCGATGGGCATCGACCTCGGCGGCGGCGTGAAGACCGTCGGCACGCCGCGCATGATGACCCAGGGCACGCTGTCGCCGACCGGCAACGATCTCGACATCGCGATCCGCGGCGAAGGCTTCTTCAAGATCCTGATGCCGGACGGCACCTTCACCTACACCCGCGACGGCTCGTTCCAGATGGACAATCAGGGCCGCATCGTCAACGCGCAGGGCAATTTGCTGCAGCCGACGATCACGATCCCGCAGAACGCATCCGGCCTCACCATCAATGCGCAGGGCCAAGTCTCGGTGACGCTACCGGGCCAGACCGCATCGACCAACATCGGCCAGATCGGCCTGACCCGCTTCATCAACAAGGCCGGCCTGATGCCGATCGGCGACAACCTGTTCCAGGAAACGCCGGCCTCCGGCCAGCCGCAGGACGGCACCGCCAACACCGACGGCTATGGCGACATGCAGCAGAGCAACCTCGAACAGGCCAATGTCGAGGTGGTCTCGGAAATCTCCGACCTGATCGCCGCGCAGCGCGCCTATGAGATGAACTCGAAGGTGGTCTCCGCCGCCGACCAGATGATGCAGTCGACCTCCAACCTGTTCCGCTGAGGATGATGTCGATGATCGCCCGCTCACTCCTGATCGCAGCCGCGCTTCTTGCAGCCTCGATGACTTCGGCTGGCGCGCAAAGCCGCCGCGAGACCATCGCGGTGCCGACCCTGCGCGCCAGCATCACGGTCGCCGACGACATCGTGCGGGTCGGCGACCTCATCGACAATGCCGGCAGCGCCGGCAGTGTCGCGGTCTACCGCGCGCCGGACCTCGGCACGACAGGCACGCTGCCGGTCGCGCAGGTGCTGAACGTGTTGCGCTCGCACCAGGTGATCGGCGTCGATACCCGCGAGCTGAAGGAGATCACCGTCACCCGGCTGGCGCGCACCATCGACAGCAAGGAGATCGAGCAGCAGGTGTCGCGCGCGCTGGAAGGCCGCCACGGGCTCGGCAGGGCCGGCAACATCGCGCTGACCTTCGACCGCGATCCCGGCGACATCCGCCTCGAGGCAACCAATACCGGCGTGATGCAGCCGATCGCCGTGCGCTACGACCCGCGCTCGACGCGTTTCGACCTGACCTTCGAGATCGGCAACGACGCCGGCGCCGCGCCGTCGAAGCTGCGCTTCACCGGAACCGCGATCGAAACCATCGAAGCCGCCGTGCTGACGCGCAATGTCGAGCGCGGCGACGTGCTGAAGGCCTCCGACGTGATCGTCGAGCGCCGCCCGAAAGCCGAGATCGGCAACGACGCGGCAGTGCGCGACAGCGCCGTCGGCATGCAGGTCCGCCGCCAGCTCCGCCCCGGCCAGGCGCTGCGCGTCGCCGACCTCGCGAAGCCCGATCTCGTCACCCGCGACCAGAATGTCACGCTGATCTATCGCGCCGCCGGCCTCTACCTGACGATCCGCGGCAAGGCGATGGATGGTGGCGCCGAGGGCGACACCGTCAGCGTCATGAATCTGCAGTCCAAGCGCGCCGTCTCCGGCGTCGTCACCGGCCGCGGCGAGGTCTCGATCTCGGTCGCGACCCCGCGCGCGGCGCCGACCGCCGACGCCACCGAGTCCAATTCCGCTTCCGTCAAGCTGAGTTCAGTCGCACCAAACGCCGAGTAAAGTTCATGTCCCAGTACCGCATCAACCGCCTCGTCCTGACTGGTGCGCTGTTCGCACTCGGAACGATCGCCAGCGGTTGCTCGTCGATCGACCGTCTCTCCCAGATCGGCGAGCAGCCGAAGCTGTCGTCGATCGACAATCCGACCACCCAGCCCGGCTACAAGCCGGTGCAGATGCCGATGCCGAAGCCCGAGGTCGCCTCCTACAGCCCGAACTCGCTGTGGCGCAGCGGCTCCCGCGCCTTCTTCAAGGACCAACGCGCCGCGCGCGTCGGCGACATCCTGACCATCACGGTGAACTTCACCGACAAGGCCGCGATCGCCAACGAGACCCAGCGCAGCCGCACCAATTCGGAAGACTCGGGCGTCACCAATTTCCTTGGCTCGCAGACCATCACGCAGCCGAACAAGATCCTGCCCGGCCGCATCCTGACCGCCGACTCCACGGCCTCCAGCGACGGCAAGGGCTCGGTCAACCGCCAGGAAGCGTTGCAAACCAACGTCGCCGCGGTCGTCACCCAGGTGCTGCCGAACGGCAATCTCGTGGTCGAGGGCAAGCAGGAGATCCGCGTCAATTTCGAAATCCGCGAGTTGATCGTGGCCGGCATCGTGCGCCCGGAGGACATCCAGAGCGACAACACCATCGATTCCTCGAAGATCGCCCAGGCCCGCATCGCCTATGGCGGCCGCGGCCAGATCACCGACGTGCAACAGCCGCGCTACGGCCAACAGGTTCTCGACGTGCTGCTGCCCTTCTAACGGCATGATCCCGCAAAGTGGAAATCGGTCGGAAACGGATCATGCCTAAGTAGGGCTTTTACGAGCTCCCACATCTCGTCGCGAACCTAGGCGCGGCGCGGTGTACCAACACGGCCCTCGCTAGCTCCCCTGGCGAGGGCCGTGGCTTTTTGTGACCGGTGGCGTGCGCCGGCGCGATCGCCGCGCATCAGTCCGATACCGCTTCACGAAAGTCGTGCCATCGCCTTGTCGGTTCGTTAACCCTCGCAGCAACGCACAGTAGAAGTCTCGACGCTTGCAACGTAGCTAGACGACAACGCAGGGTTTTCTGTTTGTATGACGGTCATGCAAAGAGACGGAAGATATGCGGCGTGGTTCCGGACGCCGCAGGGCGAAGGCACCGGAATAGTCCAGCTCGCAAATGGCAGGATCTCGGGCGGCGATGCCATGTTCACCTATGGCGGCACCTATCAGCTCGATCAGGACCGCTTCACGGCGACGCTGACGACGCACCGCTATGCTGACGGTCCGTTCACCACCGTGTTCGGATGCGACGAGGTCGAGGCGCAGCTGACCGGCTCGTTCAACGGCAACCGGGCGGTATGCTCGGGCACGGCCAAGCAAGCCCCCGGCGTGCTGTTCGAAGCCACGCTGTTTCTGCAGCAGCAGGAGCCGGAGCCCGCCCCCGGACCAAGGACCACGACAACGCGCGCGGGTGTGGCAAGGCTGCCGAAGCTCCCCGACCGGCGCACGACGGTCGTGAGCAGGCGTTTCAGCTAGTCCGTCCGCAATCCCGATGGCGTCGCCACCCGGTCCGGCGTACGATCGCGCATGCGCGAAGCGCAGCCCGATCGATGCAGCCGGAAGGAGGAACGCATGTATGCCGCCATCCGTCACGCCAAGGCGAAGACTGGTAGCGCCGAAGAACTCGCGCGCCGGATCAAGGAAGGCGCAATCCCGATCATCAGCGACGTCGAAGGCTTCATGGCCTATTACGTGGTCTATGCCGGCGACGATACGGTCACCGCGATCAGCGTCTTCAACAACCATGCCGGCGCCGAGGAGGCCAACCGCCGCGCACTGGCCTGGATCGACGACAATCTCGGTCCATTGCTGGTCGGCCAGGCCACCGCGGTTGCGGGTCCAGTGATCGTGCATACCATAGCCTGAAGGCCGCAACCGGGGTTGCGGGTCCAGTGATCGTGCACACCATAGCCTGAAGGCCGCTACCGGCAAACTTCGCCCGGCAGAAGCTGCCCGCGGCGCGTCGTGCGCGCATGGCGGCGCCACGATCCCGTTGAAATCACAGCCGCAACGGATGGCACGCCATTTGCTCCACGATTGCAGCATTGCAACGGGGACTGCGCGCGCAGATGACGTCGATCTCGGCCCTTGGATCGGTCACCGCCAGCATGACGACTGGCACATTGAAGAAACCGCTGACCGCCGACGCCACCGGCGACAGTTCGCTCGGCGACACCGTCGAGCAGAAGTTTCTCAAATACGCGCAGATGACCCCGATGGACCGGATGCGTGCGAACATCCTCAAAAGCATGGGCATGTCGGAAGAAGACCTCAAGAACATGACGGCGGATCAGCGCGCCGCGGTCGAGCAGAAGATCAAGGAGCTGATCGAGCAGGCGTTCCAGAAGAACGCCGGCAATGCCGGCCAGGCGATCGACATCTCGGCCTAGGCTGCTCGTAGCCCGTATGAGCGCTGCGACATCTGGGCATCTGAACATCCCCGGATCGCGGAGCCTATCATTGGGCGCGCGTTGGATTGACCGCTTTTTGCATAGCCAACCATCGCACAGGGCGCTATCAGTTTCCTGCTACCCATACGTGCATGATCACAAGTTGCGAACCGGAAGGAGTTGTTTTGATGTTTACGAAACGCGATCTGCTTCGCTCTGCTGCAATGAGCGCGCTCACCGTAGCCATGGCGAAGTCCACCCCGGCAATTGCGCAGAACAATGCCGATTGGCCCAGGCTGTTAGAGGCCAAGGACATCGCGGAGGAAGGCTTCATCTACGGCTTGCCGCTCGTGATGAATTATGCGGTCATGCAAGAATATGCCGTGGACAGGAACTCGGGGCAGTTCAAGGCACCGTTCAACGAAATCTACAACATGCACCACGTCGCCACCCCCGCGGACACGGCAATCATCACGCCGAACAGCGACACCCCTTACTCGATACTCTGGCTGGATTTGCGCGCCGAACCAATGGTCATCTCGGTGCCGACGGTCGAAAAGGACCGCTACTACTCGGTCCAGTTGATCGACGGCAACACCTACAATTTCGGCTACATCGGCACGCGCGCCACGGGGACCGAGCCGGGCGACTATCTGGTGGTCGGCCCCGACTGGAAAGGCGAAACGCCGACCGGAATCAAGAAGGTTTTCCGATCGACGACGCCGTTCACATTCGCGGCTTTCCGCACCCAGCTCTTCAATCCCGGCGACATGCCGAACGTCGAGAAAGTTCAAGCCGGCTACAAGGCCCAACCGCTTTCCGCCTTCCTCAAACAGCCCGCCCCGCCCGCCGCGCCGAAGATCGATTTCCTTCCTGCCACCACGGCCGGGATCAAGGATAACTTCTTCCAATATCTCGACGCAGCCCTGCAATTCGTCCCCGAGACGCCGAGGGACAAGGCGATCCGTGCGAAACTTGCGAGAATTGGCATCGGTCCCGGCAAGACCTTCGCGTTCAGGGATCTATCGCTCGAACACAAGGCCGAAATCCTGGTGGGCATGAAGCAGGGTGACGACAAGGTCGACAAATGGCTGGCCAGCGGAAACAGAAACATCAATGGCTGGAACGTTGGTTCGTTCTTCGGCGACGAGGCCTTCTTCAACGGCGATTGGGCGATGCGGGCAGGCGCCGCCAAGGGCGGTCTCTATGGCAACGATGCCGTTGAAGCGATGTACCCCTATACACGGAAGGACGCGGCCGGTGAGTTGCTCGACGGCAGCAAGCACAAGTACACCATCACCTTTGCACCCGACCAGTTGCCGCCAGTGAATGCGTTTTGGTCTGTTACGATGTACGACGGCAAGAGCCAGCTCTTGGTCAAGAATCCGATCAATCGCTACCTCATTAACTCTCCGATGTTGTCGGCGATGAAAAAGGACGCAGACGGTTCGCTGACGCTGTACATTCAAAAAGACAGCCCCGGCGCGGACAGGGAAGCAAATTGGCTTCCGGCGCCGGATGACAAAATCTATCTCGTGATGCGTCTATACTGGCCGAAGCCTACGCCACCTTCGATCTTGCCGGCGGGCGAAGGGACATGGCGGCCACCCGGCGTGAAAAAGTTCTCATAGAAGACGCAGGTCTCGACGCCTCCCATCACGGCGGTGTGCGATCGCCGGTTCTCGTGCTGTCCGCTGTTCCGCCGAAAGCGGAAGTAGATGCGTTCGCGCGACCCGTGGACACATCCGGGCTACGCTCGCTGACCGGGAGAATTCTGGCTATGACCCGAGGTCCGGCCTGTCGCTCAGGACAATGAAGACCTTGCCGCCGAAGTCGTATCGCGCAACCTCGCGCATGCCGAGCCGCCGATGCGCCTTGAGCGAGCGCGGGTTGTCTTCCCTGATGAACAGGATTGCCTCGCGGCCGGGAAAGGTCGCCTGAAGCTTCGCGTACAACGCCTCCAGGACGCCAAGGCCGCGCGCGTCCCGCGAGACGCACACCGGACCATAAACATACGCATCTGCCCGCCCCGGCCAGGCCTTCAGCATGGCCTGCACCGGCGGCGCCTCGCCATATCCCTTCTCCGACGTCAGGAGCGCGCCGAGCAACCTGCCCTCATCGTCGGTCGCGACGACGATCGGCTGCCCGTTTGCAATGCGCGTCTCGATCACCTCGCGCGGCCATTGCCCGAGCAGCATGCCGCCGCGGTCGCCGCTGTTGGCCGTCAGCAGCGCGGAGATGGAGTCCGCATCCGGCGGTGTGGCGAGCCTGGTCTTGATCATCTCGGGTAGATCGCGAGCACCATGGCGGCGCAGCTCACGCCTTCTTCTTCGCGGTCGTGCGGGTACCGGCGGCCTTCTTCGCCGGCTTCTTCGCGGATTTTTTTGATTTAGCCTGGTTGAGCTCGATCGCGGCACGAATGAGCGTCTTCAGCGCCGGGGCGTTGACCTTGTCGCCCTCGAACAGATCGATCGCGCGCCGCGCATTGCCCTCGAAGCCGGTGTTGAACAGCTTGTCGGGGTCCGGCAGCTGCGCACCATACATGAAGGTCAGCTTGACCTTGCCCTTGTGGGCGTTGCCGACCGCGATGATGCCGTCGCGCGACCACACCGGGCTGCCCATCCACTTCCACTCCTCGATGATCTCAGGATCGGCGGCGAGGATGCTCTTGCGCAGGCTGGCCAGCGTCTTGCCGCGCCAGTCGGTGAGATCCTCGATCATCCGGTCAATACGTTCCGATGCCGTCATTGCTGTCTCTCGCGCCTCATCCGCCCCAAATCGTCACGTCAAGTCGTCACGTCATGCAATCACACTTGGGACGCGGACGTCGATCCCCCATGCTGACGCCGCGGCGACAGATAAGGCAACGCGAACAGATAGAGGCCGCTGAGCAGCATGAAGATCAGCGGGAACAGGGCCAGCAACCCGATCCAGACCGCCTGCTGCTGCAGGACCATGGCGACGATGTTGATGATGACGGCGACC
This sequence comes from Bradyrhizobium ferriligni, assembly GCF_056837965.1. Taxonomy (NCBI): domain Bacteria; kingdom Pseudomonadati; phylum Pseudomonadota; class Alphaproteobacteria; order Hyphomicrobiales; family Nitrobacteraceae; genus Bradyrhizobium; species Bradyrhizobium ferriligni. The sequence continues at coordinate 5,239 of NZ_JBXEJO010000091.1, read as the reverse complement.
GTGAAGGCGATCGAGAGCCAGCGGTGCGATTGCCGGATCCAGTTGTTGCAGTTCAATGTGACCTCCTGTTGGATGAATGTTGTGAGTTCGCGAGCGCGCCTCACTCCGGCCGCGCCATCAGCTGATCGAGATTCTCGAGGAACTGCTTCCATCCGGCATGGGCGCCGCCATAGGCCTGCTTCTGATGCGGCTGGAAGCCGGACTGCTCGACGCGCAGATGGGTGCCGGTGGCCGTCGGCGTCAACGTGAAGACCACGACGCTCTCGAGATTGTAGGCGGCATCCGCATGCGCGAAATTCCAGGTGTAGGACAGCGTCCTGTGCGGCTCCACAGTGAGCACCTTGCAGTCCAGCACGCCGCCCCACTCACCGCGCAGGTTGAAGCTGTGCCCGACCTCGGGCTTGAAATCGTTCTTCATCAGCCACTCCTCCATCAGATGCGGTTGGGTCAGCGCGCGCCAGAGCTTTTCCGGCGGATGAGGAAATTCACGCTCGACGATCGCGGAGCGCGTTTCAGCGGTGGTCTTGTTCATTGGTCCATCCTTTTGAGGAGATCTTCGAGGTGGTCGAACCGGTTCTGCCAGAAGCCCGCCATCTGGCTGGTCCAGTCGATCAGCGGCGCCAGCGCGCCGAGTTGCGCGCTGTAATGGGTCTGCCTGCCTTCATGGCGGTCGCGCACCAGTCCGGCCTGCTTCAGCACACCGAGATGCTTCGACACCGCCGGCTGCGAAATCCTGGCGCGGGCCGTCAGGGCGCCGACGGTCTGCTCGCCCTCGCGACACAGGCGCTCGAAGATGGCCCGGCGGGTCGGGTCTGCAAGGGTTCGAAACAGGATGTCGTGAGCGTCTGGCATTTGCGATCAATAACCCATTGGCTATGGATTAACGTATAACCATCCAGCTATGGATGAGTCAACCAGAAACATCGGCGGTTCGGCCGTGGCCGCGGTACCTGGGGTTTTCCGGCTCAATCGCGCAACAAGACGGCCCGGTCCTTTCATAACCCGTAGGTTATCCGGTGGCGCCGATCGGCCCGTCGGGCCGTAACCCATCGCGCAGGGAAAGCCGGGTTGTTTCCGGTTACACCTGTGGTCCTACCCCCGTACTTTCTACCTTTTGCACGGGCCATTGGGTGCGATCGGCATCCGGCTTTCCCTGCGCCCTCTACAAGCGAGAGGGCGGAACGAAGAGCAAAGCTCGGACAAATCATGTCGCGAGAATGCGGAAGTTTGACTCACAACGCGCGCAACACATTCCACGTCGTCCTGGCGAAAGCCAGGACCCATTACCCCAAATGAGAGTTGTTGCGCGATGCTGAGGCCACGATCCCCTTCATCATCAAGTGCGGTGGTTATGGGTCCTGGCTTTCGCCAGGACGACGATCGTGTGTGTGTCATCCGCACTGTCATCGCCCGGCTCGACCGGGCGATCCAGTACGCCGCGGCCTCTCGGCTCAAGCACCGGCGTCTCTGGAATACTGGATCACCCACTTTCGCGGGTGATGACACCGCATGTTTGTCATCTTGAATCGAGAACCATCCTCATTATCGTCCCTGCCTAGTGCGCAACTGCGCACGGGAGCAGGGACCCATAACCACAGAAGCGGCTTGTCATGCACTATTGCAACGACGAGTCCCGTCTCCAACATCCGAGCGCGCAAAACCACATCGTTGCGGTGGCACTGCGCATGATCTACAACCTTTGCACGGACGCGCGATTGCTATTCTCGGATAATTTTACGGAGATTTTTGATGTGCCAGCTTTGCGAAATCACGGCTCCCACCCAGACCTCCCGGCGCCGCTTCCTCGCTGCCGCGGCCTGCACCGCCGCCAGCCTCGCCCTTGCATCGCCGGTTTCCGCCAAGGAAACCAAATCGCCGCCGAAGCCACAGAACGTGCTGGCGCCGGACGCGGCGCTGGACCGGCTGGTGAAGGGCAATCTCCGCTATGTCGAAGGCGTCTCGCGGCGGCATGATTTCAAGCACGAGCGCGAGGCGCTGGCCGGCGGACAGAATCCGTTCGCCGGCATCCTGAGTTGCGCGGACTCCCGCATCGCACCGGAATACGCGTTCGACACCGGCCGCGGCGATCTGTTCGTCTGCCGCATCGCCGGCAATTTCGCCAGCGACGAGACGATCGCGAGCCTGGAATATGCATCGGCCGTGCTCAACGTGCCGCTGTTCATGGTGCTCGGCCACGACAGCTGCGGGGCGGTCGACGCCGCCATCAAGTCGCTGAAGGACAACACCACCCTGCCCGGCCATCTGCCCTCGCTGGTCAATGCGATCGCGCCGGCGGTGAAGGCGACCGAGGGCAAGGGAGGCGACCGGCTCGCCAACGCCATCAGGCAGAACGTCATCGACAACGTCGCGAAGCTGAAGTCGGCGACGCCGATCCTCAGCGCCGCGGTCGATCAGGGCAAGCTCAGGGTGGTCGGCGCGGTCTATCGGCTGACCGACGGCAAGGTCGAGCTCGTCACGGACGCCAAACGCCCGGCGACTTGAAAGTCGGGTGAATTCAAGTCAAGTCAAGGTCGCGCTGCACACTCGGTGTCGTCCCTGCGAAAGCAGGGACCCATACCCCGCGGCGGCTGTCGTGAACCGCGCTCGTCGTTCCCGCGCCGTGCAACAATCAGCATTCGTGGTTATGGGTCCCTGCTCCCGTGCGCAATTGCGCACTAGGCAGGGACGACATTCCTTATGCGGAAGCGAGCTTGAATTCCACTACGTGAATGCCGCTTCCACCTTGCCGAGACCGTCGAGCTCCATCACGACCGTGTCGCCCGCGTTCAGCCACACCGTCTTGACCAGGCTGCCGGTCAGCACGATCTGGCCGGCATGCAGGCCACGGCCTTCAGTGGCGAGATGATTGGCGAGCCAGGCGAGCGCGTTGTGGGGATGCCCGAGCACGTCGGCGCCGGTGCCGCGGCCTTCTTCCTTGCCGTTGACGATCGCGCGTCCCGCGACCGCGCGCAGATCGGGCGCGGTGATGCGCGGCACCGCCTCCCCGAGCACGCAGCCGGCGGCGAAGAAGTCGTCGGCAATCAGCGTCGGCGCGCCCAGCGTCTCCCATTTGACGTAGCGGTCGTCGACGATCTCGATCGCGGGATAGTAGGCATCGATCGCTTCCGCGACCCATTCGGCGGTGAACGGCGCTTCGCTGGGAGCGAGATCGCGGGCGAGCCGCACCGCGATCTCGCACTCGACGCCGACATGGACGAACTCGGCCGCCGGCAGCCGCACGCCGCTGTCGTGCACGACCTTCTCGAACACGCCACCGCCGCAGGGGTGCGGGATGTTGATGTATTCCTGCATCACCGCGCTGGTGCAGCCGATCTTGTAGCCGACGAGGCTGCCCACGTGTGGCTGCATCAGATCGTGCAGCGCGTACTGCACCTGGTAGCCTTCGGCCTCGTCGCGCGGCGCGACGTCCTTCGGAAGCGCCTTGAGCGGCGCCCGGCTGCGACGCGCGCTGGCGATCGCCTTTGCGGCCGCGAGGACCCGATCCATCTGCGCAGCCTCCCTGGTGTTCTCGGCGGCGCGGTGGCGCCTCCGTCTGCTCGCAGCAATTCAGCACTCGCCGACCCGTCTGGCAAGCACGCTCGACGGGAGCTGCCGTCAGACCTTGACGAGGCCGAGCCGGATCAGGCTCTCGGCGGTTGCGACGATCATCTCCTCATTGCCGCGCGGGCGCCAGCCGAGCAGGTTTTGCGCCTTGGCGCTGGTCGCGCGGCGCACCTTGCCGAGCAGCGGCAGCGCGGCACGGGCCATCGGGTTGCGCCGTGCGGCGAGCCGCATCATCCAGTCCGGCGCCTGGAACCGCGGCACGCGCCGCGCCTTGCTGCCGAACTTTGCGCGCAGCACCCGCGCGACCCCGAGGATCGACATGGTCTCGCCGGCGACCGCCAGGAAGCGCTCACCGCTCGCCTTGGGCGACATCATGGCGCGCAGATGCAGGTCGGCGACGTCGCGCACGTCGACGAGGCCGAAATGGATCCGCGGCACCGCCGGCATCGTGCCGTCGAGCAGCGCCTTGACGATGCCGATCGACTCGGAGAAATCGGCACCGAGCGCCGGGCCGAACACCGCGGTGGGGTTGACCACGGCAAGCTCGAGGCCGTTGCCTTCGCGCGCGACGAAATCCCAGGCGGCGCGCTCAGCCAGCGTCTTGGATTTCGGATAGGCCTGCACACCCTCGCCATCGAGATTGGACCACACCGTCTCGTCGAACGGCGCCGCTTGCGGCGGATGGCCGTAACCGATTGCCGCGAACGACGACGTCACGACGACGCGCTTGACGCCGGCGTCACGCGCCGCGCGCAACACCCGCAGCGTGCCTTCCCGCGCCGGGACGATCAACTCATTCTCGTCCTCTGGCACATAGGCGCCGAGCGGCGATGCGACATGCAGCACGTAGTCGCACCCGGTGGCCGCCTCGCGCCAACCGTCGTCGCGCAGCAGGTCAGCGGTGACGAAGCCGACCTGGTCGGGCGTCGGCGCACCGCCCTCGCGCAGCATCGCGATCACGTCGTTGCTGCGGCCCGGATTGCGTACCGTCGTTCGCACCGCATGCCCGTCGACAAGCAGCTGCAGGATGGTATGCACGCCGATGAAACCCGATCCGCCCGTGACCAATACCGTGCTCATGTCCCTGCCCTCTTCATATTCGGCAGATGGGCCCAACATTGCGCTGCCCGCCCTGCACAGGCCGCATCTGGTCACCTATCTGACCTTGGACAAGTAGGATGAAATTCGAGACCGGTATGGAAAACAATACCAGCGATATGTGTGACGGCGGTGAATGCGAGAACTGTCCGACCGACCCCAATGTGCTGATCGAATTCAAGCACGCGATCCACGCGCTCGGGGGAAAATGGAAGCTCGAGATCCTGTTCACGCTGATGAATGGCGGCGTGCGGTTCGGCGCGCTGCGACGCGCGCTCGCGCCGATCACCCAGCACATGCTGACCGCGCAGCTGCGCGAGCTCGAGCGCGACGGCCTGGTGGCGCGCAAGGTGCTCGCCGAGAAGCCGCTGCAGGTCGAATACGAGCTGACGGATTCGGCCTGGGGCCTGACGCCGGCTTTCCGCGAATTGCTGGCATGGTCGAAGACGTTCGGCCCGCGCCGCAGTGCCGCGGCAGCAAGCGAGATGACAGTCGGAGCCGGAGTCAATTGAGTGAAGTCCGATCGTATCGGCGACGGGACTCGGCCCCCTCTCCCGCTTGCGGGGGAGGGCTGGGG
>NZ_JBXEJO010000090.1:0-36735 GCF_056837965.1 Bradyrhizobium ferriligni | reverse complement strand
CCCCCACCCGCCGTGTCCCCAACGTGCTTCGGCGGGCGCCGGGGCTGCGATGGCGCTCACCCCAAGCGCACCGACGGTTGCAAGAACAAGGCCTGTCTTCCTCATGGGATCCTCCTCGATGATGATTGCCCAGCCGGTCAACGGGGCAGAGTGGCATTGGTTGCGAATGGCGGTGCCTGCAACGAACCCGGGCCTGCAACAGGCCTGGCTGGCGAGATGGGCGCAGTGGTGCTCCCGTTGACGGCGAAGCAAATGTTCAAAGCCGAACGGAACCTGTTCCGATCTTCCGCCGGTCGCAGCGGATGATGATCCGCGCGAGCTCGCTGAACATCGACGTGACGGCGAACCCACGCTTCATTTCAAAACGGGAAAGCGCGGCCATCGGTTCCTGAAGGATAATCGCGCGGCAGTTCCCTCGGTGCGAAATGTCGCGTCGCGCCGGCATCTAGGAACGGTGCGGGCGGCGACGCTGTTTTCTCACAGTTCACCGGTGAAAAGTGCGCACGGCTGTGCCGCGTCCTCGCCGGCTTTGTTGGAATGCGGCCGCGGTGCGGAGCGTGCCGCCGGCCATTGGCGCCGGCTTCGCAATCCGGGTGGCCGCCAAACTCCAGGAGGAATCGGTAATGCAGAGCAAGATCATGAAGCGCAGGTTTCTGCTGACGACGGCCGTGCTGTTGGCCGGCGTCAGTCTCGCATCGGCGCAGGGCATGCGCGAGGGCAGCGTGGGTGGCGGCGGAAACGTCGGCGCAGGCGGTGGCGGCGGTGAACACGGCCGATCCGCAGGCCCGTCGGCCGGCAGTTCCGGCGGCGCAATGCATGGCAGTCCCGGGGCGTCGCGAAGCGAAGGCATGACGGTCGGCCGCGGCCAAGGCGGCGCACGAGAGAGCCAAGGTGCACGAGAGAGCGGTCGGGCTGAAGGTCAGATGGGCCGCGGTGCGGCCGAGCGCAGCCAGACCACCGGCCAGGCCCGCGAGAGCGGCCGCGCCGAGCAGGGTCAGCGCAGCCAGAGCAAGCAGGAGCAGGCCGTCGGCCAGAGCCGAAACCAGCGCGAGCAGATGGGCCGATCTGAATCCCGCGAACGCGGCAGCGCCACGACGCGGCAAAGCCAGCAGCAGCAGGAGAATCGCGCCAACAGCGTGAACCGCAGCCAGGGCACCACGACCGGCCAGGGGACGGCTCAGGACAAGGCTCAAGGCAAGACTCAAGGCAAGGCGGACACGACGACCGGCCAGAGCACGACCACGGGCCAAGCAAAGGGCACGAATACGACCCCCGGCCAGGGCACAACGGCGGCCCCGAATACGCGAGCCGGCCAGACCACGGGTGCGGCCGCTCCGCAGTCCGGTACGACGCAAAACCGGATGAACTCCGGACAGACCACCGGTCAGGCCCAGGGGCAAACCGGGACAACCGCTCAGACCCAGGCGCAGTCGAACGCCACGGTCCAGACCGAGGCTGGGCGCACCGTGACCGCGCAGCAGCAGAGCACGATCCAGCGCTCGGTGCTGTCGGCGCGTAACGCCCCGCGCGTCAATGTCAGCACGATCAACTTCGCGGTCAATCCGGGCGTGGTGGTGCCGCGGAGGTTCAACGCGGTGTCGGTCGCAGCCTTTCCGGCGCTGATCGATGCGTTCCCGTATTATCGCGACGACAGCTTCTTCGTCGTCGAGGATGAAGTCGTGTTCCTCGATCGCGAGCGCCGCGTCGTCGACGTCGTCCCGGTCGGACCGCGGACGCGCTTCAGCCATCGCGGCGGCGGCGGTAGTGGCGGTAGCGTTGCGATGATGGACCTGAACCCGCAGCAGATCCGCGAGGTGCAGCAAGTGCTGATCGACCGCGGCCTGCTGGTCGGCGAGGCTGACGGCGTATTGGGATCGCGGACTCGCGAGGCGCTGATCACCTTCCAGCGTCGGGAGGGCATCACGACCAGCGGCAGCGTCGACACGCGCACGGTGACCGCACTCGGCCTGTCCGATCGGATCGGTCAGGACGCGGGCGCGTCGTCGACGGTCGGCCAGAGCCGCACCCAGCAGAACACGACTGGACAGACGACCGGTCAGACCAACGCGCCGCAGAACCAGTCGACCGACCAGACCGGCGCTCAGCAGCCTGCCCAGCAGAACACGACCGGGCAGACCACGGGTCAGGCGAACTCGCCGCAGAACCAGTCGACAACCGGCCAGAGCGGAAATCAGCCGTCCGCTCAGCAGCAGGCTCCGCAGCAGAATACGACGGGCCAGGCTGCACCGCAGAACCAGTCGACCGTCGGTCAGGGCAGCGGCAACCAGCCAAATGCCGGCCGGGATGCGCAGCCCAGCCAGCCCAACCAGAACAACAATCCGCCGTCGTCAGGCTCAGGCCAAAGCCCGCAGACGCCGGCGCAAAACTCCGATCGGAAATAGGATCCGAAATAGGGTCCTTGGACAGGAGCCCCGCTGCAGAGCGGGGCTTTTTTTTGCGATCTTGCGATCAGCCTTTCACGTCGGACTTCGGCACCAGGCCGAACCGGCCGTGCAGCCCGCGCCAGAGGCCGGCGCACAGAATGCTCAGAAGCTTGCGCATCGAACTCCCCTCGACATCAGCCATCGTGTGATCCTGCTGACGTCGGTGGCGAAAGGACAGAGCCAATTCTGAGCAGGTCTGCGCAATCTTTAAGCAAGGCGCCGTCGCTGCGGCGCAGTGCGTGCGAAAAAATCTCATGAGATTCAATTGCCGGTCGGCTGGCACGCCTCGTGCATCAATGGCGTCGAGTTGGCCGCTAGGGTTCCGATCTTGCCGAGCAAGATGCTGGTCCGAGAGCAGCCGCTTGCGGGGGAGACATCCCCGCAGGTGCACGGCGGGATAAAAGCCCGGGAGACCTCGTCAGCCAAGGGATTGGCGGAGCGATGGTCTTTTCGCCAGTCCCTTTTTGTGAAATTTCGCAAGAGGGATCGGCAATGAACAAATTCGTTTTCTTCCTTCGCTCTGTTGTCATTGGCTGCGCGGTCGTGCTGGCGGCTGCGCCTGCGGTCGACGCCGCGCCGAAGAAAAGCTTCAAGGTCGCCTGGTCGATCTATGTCGGATGGATGCCGTGGGGCTACGCGGCCGACACCGGCATCGTCAAGAAATGGGCCGACAAGTACGGCATCGCGATCGAGGTCAAGCAGTTCAACGACTACGTCGAATCGATCAACCAGTACACCGCCGGCGGCTATGACGCCGTCACCATCACCAACATGGACGCGCTTTCGATTCCGGCAGCCGGCGGCGTCGACACGACAGCGGTCGTGATGGGCGATTTCTCCAACGGCAATGATGCCGTGATCCTGAAGAACAAGGCCGATCTCGCCGCGATCAAGGGGCAGACGGTCAACCTGGTCGAGTTCTCGGTGTCGCATTATCTGCTGGCGCGCGCGCTCGAGACCAGCAAGCTGAGCGAGAAGGACGTCAAGGTCGTCAACACCTCCGACGCCGATATCGCCGCGGCCTACAAGACGTCTGACGTCAATGCGGTCGTGACCTGGAATCCGATCGTGACCGAAATCCTCGGCTCGCCCGACGCCAAGAAGGTGTTCGATTCCTCGCAGATCCCCGGCGAGATCATGGACCTGATGGTGGTGAACACCGCGGTCGCCAAGGACAATCCGGATTTCGCCAAGGCGCTGGTCGGCATCTGGTACGAGACACTGTCGAAAATGACGGCGGACGATGCCGCGGCGAAGGCCGCCAAGGAAGCGATGGCCAAGGCCTCCGGCACCGACCTTGCCGGCTTCGACAGCCAGCTCTCGACCACAAAACTGTTCGACAAGGCGACCGATGCCGAAGCCTTCACGCGCAGCCAGACGGTCGGCGCGACCATGGATCGCGTGCGCAAATTCCTGTTCGAGAAGGACCTGCTCGGCAAGGGTGCGAAGTCGGCCGACGCGGTCGGCATCGAGCTCGCCGACAAGTCGGTGCTCGGCGACAAGTCGAACGTCAAGCTGCGCTTCGACCCGACTTACATGGACGAAGCCGCCAAGGGCAAGCTGTGACCATGTAGTGCCGCATCAGGCAGGAGCCGACCATGCGACTTGTGAACATACGGCCGGGACGGCAGACGCGGTTCTATCTGCTCGCGCTGCCGTTCCTGTTGGTCGCAATCGCCTACTTCGCCGGCTCCAGCGCGCGGCTCGCGCAGAACCCGAACGACAAGCTGCTGCCGGCGCTGCCGAGCATGGTGCAGGCCGTCAAGCAGATGGCGTTCGAGGTCGATCCGCGCACCGGCGGTTATCTGATGGCCTCCGACACCGTCGCCAGCCTGGGGCGGCTGGGCTCGGCGCTGGCGATCTCGACGGTGGCGGCGCTGGTGCTCGGCATCGTGATCGGGCTGTTGCCGGGCGCCAACGCCCTGCTCGGGCCGTTCGTGTCGGTCACCTCGATGGTGCCGCCGCTGGCGCTGTTGCCGATCCTGTTCATCGTGATAGGGCTCGGGGAGAATTCCAAGATCGCGCTGATCGTGATCGGGACGCTGCCTTGCATGATCCGCGACCTCGCCATGAAGGTGCAGGAGCTGCCGCGCGAGCAGATCGTCAAGGCACAGACGCTCGGCGCCTCGACCTGGCAGATCGCGCTGCGCGTCGCGATGCCGCAAACCCTGCCGCGGCTGATCGACGTGTTGCGCCTGCAGCTCGGGCCGGCGTGGCTGTTCCTGATCGCGGCCGAGGCGATCGCATCCGATTCCGGGCTCGGCTACCGGATCTTCCTGGTCCGCCGTTATCTCGCGATGGACGTCATCATCCCCTACGTCGCCTGGATCACGCTGCTGGCGTTCCTGATCGATGTCGGCCTGCGCGTCACGCAGCGGAAACTGTTTCCGTGGTTTGCCTCGGTGAGGGCGGAATGAGCGCGATCCGTTTCGACGACGTGTGGAAGGAATATGGCGACCACATCGTGCTGGAGCGCATTACGATGGAGGTCGAGCCGCGCGCCTTCATCGCGCTGGTCGGTCCCTCCGGCTGCGGCAAGACCACGCTGCTCCGCATGCTGCTCGGCGAGGAGCAGCCGACCCGCGGGCAGATCCTGGTCGACGGCAAGCCGTTGCCCGGCGAGCCGGACGCCGACCGCGGCGTGGTGTTTCAGCGCTACTCGGTGTTTCCGCATCTCACAGTGCTGCAGAACGTCATGCTCGGCCGCGAACTGCGCGACGCCAAATTCACCGGCCGGCTGTTCGGCGCCGCGCGCCGCGCCGCCGCCGACGAGGCAATGAAGCTGCTCGCCGAGGTCGGGCTCGCCGGCCAGGAGAGCAAATATCCGTCGGCGCTGTCGGGCGGCATGCAGCAGCGGCTCGCGCTGGCACAGGCGATCATGCGCGGCCCGAAGATCCTGCTGCTCGACGAGCCGTTCGGTGCGCTCGATCCGGGTATTCGTGCCGACATTCACCTCCTGATGAAACGGCTCTGGAACGAGACCCATCTCACCGTCGTGATGGTGACGCATGACCTCAGCGAGGCCTTCGGGCTCGCGACGCGCGTGATCGCGCTGGAGCGACAACGCAACCGGCCCGAAGAGCGCGACCGCTACGGCGCCACGGTGTCGCGCGACCTCGAGATCTTTCCACGCCGCAGCGCGGAGCTGCGGTCGTCAGTTCAACCAGCTCCGACCGGGACGACCCGGTCAGGCAAGGAGCATCAGCCGGGACGGCCCGGCGCTCTCGTCTTGAAGGAGCAACCATGATCCTGTCAGAGGAACAGAAGGCCGAGATCGCCGCGCATACCCGGCGGTATAACGAGCTGAAGGCGGCGGGGCAGGAGCACGCGCCGCGGGCACTGCCGGCGCCGACTGCGCGCGCCGCCGCGCCGATCGATGCCGACACGGTCATTCACCGTGAGACGATCCCGTCCGGCTGGTACTGGACCACGCGGCTGAACCGCGGCGATACGCTGCGCATCGTCAATACGTCGGGGACGTCGACCGTCAGCCTGCTCGCCTGGAACAGCGCCGACATCACCGAGCGGCTCAACCACGCCGACACCATCAAGGTACAGTGGGCGGCGCGGCTGCAGAAGGGACGGGTGCTGCTGTCCGACATGGGGCGCGCGCTGCTCGGCATCACCGAGGACAGCAGCGCCGCGCATGATGCTGTGGTCGGCGGCTCGACCGCGGCGACCAACCTGGCCAAATACGGCGACGGCAATTTCCGTAACACGCGCGACAATTTCATTCTCGCCGCGGCCAAGCTTGGCCTTGATCGCCGCGACGTGCATCCCTGTGTCAGCTTCTTCGCACCGGTCGCGATCGACGCCGACGGCAAGTTTGTCTGGTCGGAGCAGCGGCGGCAGAAGGGCGATTTCGTCGATCTGCGCGCGGAGATGGGCCTTCTGATCGCGCTGTCGAACTGCCCGCATCCGCTCGATCCCGCGAAAGCCTATCCGCAGGCGGGAGTGGAGATCGTGCGCTACCGCGCGGCCGCGCCGGCGGCCGACGATCTGTGCCGGACCGCGACCGCGGAAGCGGTCCGCGCCTACGAGAACAACGCGCTGTATCTCGGCGAAACCCTGGAAGGAGCCGTGCGATGACCGCGCAATCTGTTCGCACCGGCGGCCGCATCGTTCTCGATGTCGAGATTCCCGCGCGCAAGCCGTGGTCGGCGATCATTCGCAAGGGGCAGACGCTGCGGATCACCGATAGCCATGGCCAGCAGGCGGTCGACACGCTGTTCTATTGCGCCGGTGATTTCGGCGAGCGCTACAGCGGCCAGGATACGCTGCGCGCGCAGGGCTCGGCCTATGTCGGGCTCGGCACCAGGATCATGTCCAACGAAGGCCGCGTGATGCTGCGCGTGACGGCAGACAGTTGCGGCCTGCACGACACCTCGGCGGGCGCCTGCTCCTGCGAGAGCAACACCGTGCGGTTCGGGCACCAGACCCGCTATCAGCACGCCTGCCGCGAGAATTTCGTGATCGAAGCCGCGAAGTACGGCATGTCGAAGCGCGACATCGTGCCGAATCTGAACTTCTTCATGAACGTGCCGATCGATCCCGCCGGCAATTTCACCGTGGTCGACGGCGTCTCCAGGCCCGGCGACGCGATCGAGCTGGTGGCCGAGATGGACGTGCTGTGCCTGATCTCGAACTGTCCGCAGATCAACAATCCCTGCAACGGATTCTTCCCGACGCCGGTGCAGGTGACGATCTTCGACGTCGCGATCGTCGAGCCGGAGGCGTGAGGCATGTTCAGCAAGATCCTGATTGCCAACCGCGGCGAGATCGCCGGGCGGATCGGCAGAACATTGCACCGCATGGGCATCGGCTCGGTCGCGGTCTATTCCGACGCCGACCGCTTCACCCGGCCGGTGCTCGACGCCGATGAGGCGGTGCGGATCGGTCCTGCGCCCGCCGCTGAGAGCTACCTCAATGTCGATGCGATCATGGCGGCGTGCCTTGCCACCGGTGCGCAGGCGGTGCATCCAGGTTACGGCTTCCTGTCGGAGAACCGACGTTTCGCTGAACGGCTCGCCGAGCACGGCATCAAATTCATCGGGCCGCGGCCGGAGCATCTCGACGCCTTCGGTCTCAAGCACCGCGCCCGTGAGATTGCCGAGCGCAGCGGCGTGCCATTGTTGCCGGGCTCCGGCCTGCTGGAGACCATCGACGAGGCGGTGCAGCAGGCCGAAACGATCGGCTTCCCGGTCATGCTGAAGAGCACGGCGGGCGGCGGCGGCATCGGCATGCAGCTGTGCCACGACATGGCGACGCTGCGCGAGCGCTTCGAATCGGTGCAGCGCACCGCACGAGCAAGCTTCGGCGACGCCCGGGTCTATCTCGAGCGGTTCGTCGCCCGGGCCCGCCATATCGAAGTGCAGATCTTCGGCAACGGCAAGGGCGGCGTGGTGGCGCTCGGCGAACGCGATTGCTCGCTGCAGCGGCGCAATCAGAAGGTCTTTGAGGAGACGCCTGCGCCGGGGCTGTCGGCCGACATCCGCCGGCGGCTGCATGCGGCCGCGGTGTCGCTCGGCAAGGCCGTGTCGTACGAGTCCGCCGGCACGGTGGAGTTCATCTACGACGTCGAGCGCGAGGATTTCTATTTCCTTGAGGTCAACACCCGCCTGCAGGTCGAGCATCCCGTCACCGAGCAGGTCACTGGCGTCGACCTCGTCGAATGGATGATCCGGCAGGCGGCCGGCGAGGACGTGCTCGGCCAGGCGGGCGCGCTCGCGCCAAAGGGAGCTGCGATCGAGGTGCGGCTCTATGCCGAGAATCCGGGCGCCGGCTTTCGCCCGAGCGCGGGCCGCCTGACGCAGGTCAGCTTTTCGGCGGATGCGCGGATCGACGGCTGGATCGAGACCGGCACCGAGGTGTCGCCGTTCTACGATCCGATGCTGGCCAAGATCATCGTCTCGGCCGAGACGCGCGAGGCCGCGATCGCGCGGCTTTCGCAGGCGCTGGACGATACGGTCGTAGCCGGCATCGAGACCAATTTGGACTATCTGCGCGCCATTGCAGCCTCCGACGTGTTCCGCGCCGGCCAGGTGGCAACCAGTGTGCTCGGCGCCTTCGCCTATCGCCCGCGCACCATCGACGTCGTCGCGCCCGGGGCGCAGAGTGGAGTGCAGGAATTGCCCGGCCGGCTGCATCTCTGGCATGTCGGCGTGCCGCCGAGCGGGCCGATGGACGAGCGATCGTTTCGCCTCGCCAATCGCGTGGTTGGAAATTCGGAAGTAACGACGGCGCTGGAGCTGACGGTCAACGGACCGACCTTGCGCTTCAACACCGACGCGATCGTCGCGCTCTCGGGCGCGCGGATGAAGGCGTCGCTCGACGGTGCCGATGTCGCGTATGACGAGCCGCTCGCCGTGCGCGCGGGCCAGACGCTCGCGATCGGCAGCATCAAGGGGCCGGGCCAGCGCAGCTATCTCGCCGTGCGCGGCGGCATCGACGTGCCCGAGATTCTCGGGTCGCGGGCGGTGTTTGCGCTCGGCGCCTTCGGCGGCCATGCGACGGGCTCGCTGAAGGCCGGCGACGTGCTGCATATCGGCGCCGAGCGGCGGGGCCTTGCCGCGCCGCGGCGCGCCACGGAGAACGAGCGGCCACAGCTCACATCGGCCTGGCAGATCGGCGTCGTCTATGGCCCGCACGGCGCGCCGGACTTCTTCCTCGACGAGGATATCGAGACGCTGTTCGCGTCGAGCTATGAGGTGCACTTCAACAGCGCCCGCACCGGCGTGCGGCTGATCGGGCCGAAGCCGCGCTGGGCCCGCGCCGATGGCGGCGAAGCCGGGCTGCACCCGTCGAACATCCATGACAACGCCTACGCGGTCGGCTCGATCGACTTCACCGGCGACATGCCGATCATCCTCGGGCCCGACGGACCGAGCCTCGGCGGCTTCGTCTGTCCGGCCGTCGTCGCGCGCGACGAGCTCTGGAAGGTCGGCCAGCTCCGGCCCGGCGACACCGTCCGCTTCGTGCCGGTCAAACGCGACGATCCGGTTGCCGGCCCCACGGTGCTGCGCGCTCCCGAACTTGGATCGGCGATCGTCGGTCGCAATGATGACGGCCCGATCGCAGTGGTCTATCGCCGCGCCGGCGACGACAATCTGCTGGTCGAATATGGCCCGATGGAGCTCGACATCGCGCTGCGGCTGCGCGTCCATGTGCTGGCGCAGGCGCTGGAAGAGGCGAAGCTCGCCGGCCTGATCGATCTCACGCCCGGCATCCGCTCGCTGCAGATCCATTATGACGGCAGCGCGTTGTCGCGCGGAAAATTGCTCGACGTGCTCAAGCGGATCGAGCGCGAATTGCCGCCGGTCGACGCGATGCGGGTGCCGAGCCGCACCGTGCATCTGCCGCTGTCGTGGCGTGATCCCGAGGCCGAGCTAGCGATGCGGAAGTATCAGGAGCTGGTGCGCGCCGATGCGCCGTGGTGTCCGTCGAATGTCGAGTTCATCCGGCGCATCAATGGCCTCGCCGGCGAGGACGATGTCCGCCGCATCGTGTTCGACGCCGACTATTTCGTGCTCGGCCTCGGCGACGTCTATCTCGGCGCGCCGGTGGCAACCCCGCTCGACCCGCGGCATCGGCTGGTGACCACGAAATACAACCCGGCGCGGACCTGGACGCCGGAGAACGCGGTCGGGATCGGCGGCGCCTATATGTGCATCTACGGCATGGAGGGGCCGGGCGGCTACCAGTTGTTCGGCCGCACCATCCAGGTCTGGAACACCTGGCGCACCACGCGGGTGTTTGCATCAGGCCATCCCTGGCTGCTGCGGTTCTTCGACAAGATCCGCTTCTTCCCGGTCGACGCCGATGAACTGCTCGACGCCCGCGCCGCGTTCCCGCACGGTCAATACGACATCAGGATCGAAGAGGGCGAATTCTCCTACGCCGACTACGCGAAGTCGCTGGCCGAAGCACGGCCGTCGATTGCGGCGTTCAAGACGACGCAGCAGGCCGCGTTCGACGCCGAGCGGCAGCGCTGGCGCGAGATGAAGCTCGACGAGGCGCCGGCAGAGCCCGTCGACGCGAGCGTCGCCGCGACCGGTATTCCCGATGGTCAGCTAGGGGCCTTCTCGGAAGTGCCCGGCAACATCTGGAAGATCCTGGTCGAGGAGGGCGCCGAGGTCGCAGCCGGCGACACTCTCGCGATCATCGAGTCCATGAAGATGGAGATTTCGGTGCTCTCGCCCGCGGCAGGCCGCATCGCGTCGGTGCCGGTGAAGCCCGGCCAGACGCTGCGCGCGGGGGATGTCGTGGCGTTGCTCCGGCCGCGCTAGTCCTTGGGATCGGCCGGTGGGACGGGCGGAGCGGGCGTCTCGCCCTCGTTCTCCGGGCGCTGCCGGCTTTGATGATCGGTTGACGCGTTTTGCTTTAACATTCGATCGATCTTCATCCTTACACGGCGTGCCGCCAGCAATCCCAGGACCGCCTGAACCGTTCCCGAGAAGTTGCGATCGCCGATGGAAAACGAGTAACGCCAGGTGCCCGCAGCCTCGCCTTCAATGATCAGGTAATGAATTGAACGATGAATGCCGCTATGCTGGGCAGGTGTTTCTCCGACCACGACCTAGCTCATATGGCTGTTCGCTTCGGCGCCAATCGCCTGTCCCAGCGAATTTGCATGCTTGACCAAGCCCATGACGAGTTCGCCCCCGCGCGGGCCCATTGGAAGCCGACTGCCGTCGTTTCGAGGCAGAAATGGAGTGGCCGCGAAGCAATCGGCTAGATGATTTGCGTCCGTTGCGTCTTGTGATCCTGGGTCTTTAAATTGCGAGATGGTGTCAGACCGGATGCCTCGAACCCATGAGCTCGTTTGACATAGGTCAAAATACGATTCCGGAAGCTCCCGACGCTGAGCCACGAACACAGTTCGGTGCCGAATGAAAACCGCCACACGCCTTGCAAGCGCCTTGCCGTCGATACCGAGCTCTGCCGGGGGGATCGCGCGTCTCACATGTGCCCGGCTGCGGGATGCGCAGGTTGATCCGGCTCCGATCGTGTCAGCTGCAGGCCTGGCAATCGACGACGTCGAGGACCGCAAGCGTCGGATCGATGCGCGAGCGCAGGTCAGGCTGCTCGAACTCGCCGCAAGGGAATTGCAGGACGACTGTTTCGGGCTCCATCTGGCTCAAGGCTTCGAGCTGGGCGAGATCGGGCTTCTGTACTACGTCATGGCTTCATCGGAGCATCTCGTTGACGCCTTGCGAATCGGCGGACGCTACTGCGCGATCAACAACGAGGGTGTGCGGTTGCGGAGCTCTCTGGATCGCGGCTTCGCCATCGGGTTCGAATATGTCAACATCGATCGGTCGTCGGATCGTCACCATGCGGAATTTTGGCTGGTTACGCTGATCCGTATTTGCCGCGCACTGACTGACGGCAGGCTGGTCCCGAAGCAAATCAAGCTGAGGCACGCCAGACGAGAAACGCCGTTGGATGTGCGATCTCTTCTCGGATGCGAGATCGAATTTGCAGCGGACCGGGACGAGCTCTTGTTTCCGTCCCGGATCGGCGCATTGCCTGTCGTGGGTGCGGATTTGCATCTCAACAGGATGTTGCTTCAATATGCCGACGAAGCGCTTCGTAACCGGGCATCGAGACGAAGCAGCGTGCGGTCTCGCGTCGAAGGACACATCGCCCAGTTGCTTCCGCACGGCAAAGCAAATGCCGAGGCGGTCGCGCGTCGTCTTGGCATGAGCCGGAGGACTCTCGCTCGAGCATTGTCGTCGGAGGGGGTGGGCTTTTCAGATGTTCTCGAGGCGTTTCGAACCGCACTTGCCCGCCATTACCTCGAAGATGAGGAACTGCCGATTTCCAAAATCGCATGGCTGTTGGGCTACAGCGAGGTCTCTTCCTTCACACATGCGTTCGTCCGTTGGACCGGCCTGACGCCGAGGGCCTATCGCAGTTCGAATCGCGATCGGTGATCGGCTGACACGAGCTCTCAAGTAGCTGGCACAGACTAGCAAGACCTGGCGGGGCGTCCTCCGCTAGGGCAGTTCCATGCGGTCGAACCTCCTTTCCCAGCTGGCGTGTCGCTGTCGCCGCGCTTCGGCCGAGGCCTTCGGCCCGATGACCAGAGACGACTGGCTATTCCTGGCTTCGATAATTTGTTTCCACAGTCTCTTGGTCGCGCTGGTCTGGATCGTGTTCGCGAACTGACTGATGGCGCTGCCAGGCCGACGTTCGATTGCTTTGTCGATCCGCCGCTGCCCGCCTCACACCTCGAGCCATTCCTCGCGAACGGCCGCATTGCTCTTGAGCTGGTCGGGGGTGCCTTCGAACACGACGCGGCCGTGGCCCATGATGTAGACCCGGTTCGAGATCTTCATCGCGATCGACAGCTTCTGCTCGACCAGGAGGATGGCGACGCCGGCCTTGGCGATCCGCGCGATCAGCTCGCCGACCTGCTGCACGATCAGCGACGCCAGGCCTTCGGTCGGCCTGTCGCCCTTCATGTCCCGCAGAATGCCGCGCAGGCCAGAAGTGCTCCGGTCAGAATATTCGAGAGGAACAACCGGAAACTCACCTCGGGCCGGGCAAGGTCCAACTGCCAGGTCTGCCAGGCAAGATGCGCGGCGATGACCAGCATTCCAAGGGCGTAAGGCATCGACATGCCCAGCAACCAGCCCCCGATCGACCAGGCCAGGACGGTCAGGCCGTAGAACAGGCCGATGCAGGCCTTGCCGTGCCGGCCGAATAGAATTGCCGTGGATTTCAGACCAAGGCGGGTATCGTCCTTCACGTCGACATAGGCATAGACGGTATCGTAACCGATCTGCCACGTGATGGCCCCGATCCACATCAGCACGGCTCCTGCCGGGATGTGTCCTGCGATCTCGGCCCACGCCATCAGCATTCCCCAATTGAACGCCGCACCCAGCACGGCCTGCGGCCAATGGGTGACGCGCTTGCAAAACGGATAGATGAACACGAGCGGCATAACGCAAATCGCGACCAGGCGCGCGTCGGGGGTCAGAAAGAACAGGAGGCACGCCGCAAGCGCAAGCTGAACGGCCAGAAAGACAAAGGCGGGTCGTGTGCCGATTTGACCGCTTGCCAGGGGGCGAAGGCGCGTCCGCTCGACGTGGCCGTCAAACTTGCGATCGGCAATGTCGTTGACGGTGGCACCGGCGCTTCGCATCAGCAAGGCGCCAAGCGAGAAGATCGCGAGCTGGCGTAGATCGGGGAAACCGTGCGACGCCTGGATCAACGCGGCCCAGCAGGGAAACAGCGTCAGCCATATTCCGACGGGGCGATCCAGCCTTGCCAGTCGTGTGAATGGCCGCCACGCGGACGGCAATCGGCGATCTACCCAGTCGCCCGGATGAATATCGCTCAGGTCGGGCCGGTTCACGGCAGCCATTGTCTCATCCGGGTCAGAGGCACGTCACAACCTCCCAGCCGTCAGCGCGTTTGCCATCAGCTTGCGGACGCCATACTTGTGGAACGGAACGACGAAGAAAAGATACACCTTGCCGGACCAATGATGGACCGTGCAGATGGTTGAGACGATCACGCTGGCTCCGTCGCCGTCGGGCACCTTGAGGACCGACAGTCTGAAATCCAGGTGCTTGTTGTTGCGGCCAGCGACGATCTCGTTCTCGCCCAGCGCGAAGATCGGCCAGACGCCGATCGTGTCGCCGACGGCGTAGCGGTCCTTCATCTCGACATGGAAGATTTCGGACGCGGTCGGTGTATCCAGGCCTGCAAGGGAGGCGACCTTGTTGCGCGCGATCAGGAGCAGCTTCATCCACAATGGATGATGGGCAAAAATGCCGAAGAAGATATCGATGATGCCAAGCTCGATGCGGCTGAGCGGCGTCCGGTACGAGTCACGGAAATAGGCCTGCTCGACAGCCTCGCGGCTGAGCAAGCCGCCGGATGGTACATCGCATTCAACAACGTTCATGCGAACTCCGAATCCAATCGTCGTTGCGCCGGCGCCGGCCGTCCGCCCAATGCCGTGCTTGCGGTGCAGGTCCGGCAACAGTCATTTAGCGCTCGATGGTGCCGGTCCGTCGAATCTTTTTCTGCAACAGCATCACGCCGTAGAGCAGCGCTTCCGCCGTCGGCGGGCAGCCGGGTACGTAGATATCGACGGGCACGATGCGGTCGCAGCCGCGCACCGCCGAGTATGAATAATGATAATAGCCGCCACCGTTGGCGCACGATCCCATCGAGATCACATAGCGCGGCTCCGGCATCTGATCGTAGATCTTGCGCAGCGCGGGCGCCATCTTGTTGGTTAGCGTGCCGGCGACGATCATCAGGTCGCTCTGCCGGGGCGACGCCCGCGGGAAGCACCCGAACCGCTCCAGGTCGTAGCGCGGCATCATGACCTGCATCATCTCGACCGCACAGCAGGCAAGTCCGAACGTCACCCAATAGACCGACCCCGTGCGGGCCCAGGTGATCATGTCGTCGACGGAGGTGACGAAAAATCCCTTGTCCGCAAGCTCATTGTTGATTTCAAGCAAGGACGTATCATTGCCGGCCAATTCCATCTGAGCCTGCTCTCCATGGAGGCGGGTCGTTCGACAATTCCCGATTGCTTTCAACGTGCCAGACGTCGACTGTTCCTGTATTGAACGGTTCGGACACGCTCGAACGATGCCAGGCATCCCCGGAAGCGCTGCAGTGACTGCGACGACCAGCTCTCAGATCGTGTGGCCGGGTCCGTCGATTGCGGGTTGCCTCTTCTGTACGATCATTCGGGATACGCGGGGCGCCGCGCTCGATCAGGCCCAACGGTTCAATTTCTTCCCGGCGGCGCCGCTCTGCTCCTTGACGTGGGTGCTCGCCGGTGACTGGCATCGGATCGATCAGCCGCACCAGATGGAGTGTCCCTGGACCGGAGCAGTGATGCCCACACTTGCTTTCTCCGGGACGCAGCTCGGGCCGGTCGTCACCTGGAACCCTGGCGAGACCTTTGCAATTACGATCGCATTCTATCCTGACGCGTTTTCTGCGATGACCGGGCTCGACTTGAGTACATTCACCGGGCGCACGGTGCCAGCGGAGCAGGTGCTGCCACCACCGATGCTGGCGCTTTGCCGTGACTTCCTCGGTGCCGTTCAGCGCGATGGAGCCGAAACAGCGCTCGCGGTTCTCAAGGACAAGATCGCGGTCATGTGGGCAAGCGCGCGCCCCGCCGGAGCCGGGCCGATGCGATGGACCAAGGACTGGAGCAGAAGCCTCGTGGTCAGGGCCGCGCTGACCGACCTTGGGCGCAGTGCGCGGCAAATCGCACGGCGGATTAAGTCATGGACCGGCGCCAGTCAGAGGGACCTCCAGGGCCTCGGCCATACCGAGCAGCTCTATGCCAAATTGCACGAGGCAATCCAGGACGGCGAGGTGGACTGGGCCGGCCTCGCAGCCGCGTCCGGATTTGCCGATCAGGCGCACATGATCCGACAAATGCGCCGCCACACCGGCTTCACACCGGAGCAATTGCGCAGGAGTGCAGGAAACGACGAAGCCTTCTGGGCCTACCGGCTGCTCGGGCAGTATTTCGACGAGCCGAAAGGTCAGTAGGCCGATGCAGTGCTCTGGTCGAGAAAGCGGCCTCTGGCGCGGCCGGTGCCCGCCTACACCTCGAGCCATTCCTCGCGAACGGCGGCATTCGTCTTGAGCTGGTCGGGGGTGCCTTCGAACACGACGCGGCCGTGGCCCATGATGTAGACCCGGTTCGAGATCTTCATCGCGATCGACAGCTTCTGCTCGACCAGGAGGATGGCGACGCCGGCCTTGGCGATCCGCGCGATCAGCTCGCCGACCTGCTGCACGATCAGCGGCGCGAGGCCTTCGGTCGGCTCGTCGATCATCATCAGTTCGGGGTCGCCGAGCAGCGTGCGGCAGGTGGTCAGCATCTGCTTCTCGCCGCCCGACAGCACGCCCGCCGGCGTGTCGGCGCGCGCGGCGAGATTGGGAAACATGTCGAGCATCTCCTGCAGCCGCCACTTGCCGGGGCGGCGCGGGTCCTTGATGCCGAGGATCAGGTTCTGGCGCACCGTCAGTCCGGGGAAGATGTCGCGATGCTCCGGCACATAACCGAGTCCGAGGCGGGCGATCTTGTGGCTCGGCAGGCCCGCGATGTCCCGGCCCTTGAAGCGGATGGTGCCCTGCGGCGGCACCTCTCCCATGATCGCCTTGACCGTGGTGGAGCGGCCGACGCCGTTGCGGCCGAGCAGGCTCACGACCTCGCCGGCCGCGATGTCGAGATCGACGCCTTGCAGGATGTGGCTCTTGCCGTAATAGGCGTGAAGATTCCTGACCTCGAGCATCAGTCGACCTCCTCGCCGAGATAGGCTTCCTTGACCTTCGGGTTGCCGCGGATCTCCTCCGGCGTGCCGGAGGCGATGATGTGGCCGTAGACCAAGACCGAGATGCGGTCGGCGAGGCCGAACACCACGCTCATGTCGTGCTCGACGATGACGAGCGTGCGTCCTTCGGTGAGGCGGCGGATCAGTGCGACGGCGCGCTCGGTCTCGGCGTGGCTCATGCCCGCGGTCGGCTCGTCCAGCATGATGACGCTGGCGCCGCCCGCGATCGTGATGCCGATCTCGAGTTCGCGCTGCTCGGCATAGGTCAAGAGTCCCGCCGGCACGTCGCGGCGGTGGCTGAGATGGATGTCGTCGAGGATCTGCGCGGTGCGCTGCTTCACCTCGGGCAAATTGTCGACGTTCTTCCAGAACGCGTAGCGGTGGCCGGTCGCCCACAGCACGGCGCAGCGGACGTTCTCCCACACCGTCATGCGGGCGAACACGTTGGTGACCTGGAATGAGCGCGACAGCCCGCGCCGGTTGATCTCGAACGGCCGCAAGCCCGAGGTCACCTCGCCGTTGAGGCGGATCTCGCCCGAGGTCGGCTTGATGTGGCCGCTGATCAGGTTGAACGTCGTCGACTTGCCGGCGCCGTTGGGGCCGATGATGGCGTGGCGCTCGCCCTTGGCGACGCTCAGGTTGAGATCGCGGATGATGGCGACATTGCCGAAGCTCTTCTCGACGGCGTTGACTTGGATGGCTGCGGTCATGCGAGATACCCCCGGTCACGGGCCACCGTCGCGGCGCGGTCCCAGGCTTCCGCGACGCGCCGCCAGGTGATGCGCGCGACCAGGAAGCCGCCGACGAGCAGGACCGCCGCGGCCACCCAGGTCGTCGGCGCCGTGGCAACGAAGGGAATGCCGAGCAGGTTGATCGCGTCGCCGCCCGAGAAGCGCGCGACGGTCTCGATGGTCAGGATGATGCCGAGCGCCAGCGCCAGCGTCGGGATCGCCGCGACCAGATAGGACGGGATCACGGAACGAAGCGTTCCGGCGCGGATCAGCGGACGGTGCTTCATCAGGATGCCGGCGATGCCGCCGGGCGCGAACATCACGATGCCGATGAAGATGATGCCGAAATAGAGCTGCCAGACCGAGGTGACGCTGGTCAACCCGAGCTGCAGATAGGTGACCAGGATGGCGCCGAGGATCGGACCGAAGAAATAGGCGGTGCCGCCGATGAACGCGGAGAACAGCACGAGGCCCGATTGCGTCGCGCCGAGATAGGCCGAGTTGGCGATCTCGAAATTGATCGCGGTCAGCCCGCCGGCGATGCCGGCAAAGAAGCCGGCGAACATGTAGGCGAGATAGCGCACCACATGCGGATCGTAGCCGATGAACTCGACGCGCTCCGGATTGTCGCGCACCGCGTTGCAGATCCGCCCGAGCGGCGTGCGGGTCAGCGCATACATCGCGATCGCCGAGACCATCACCCAGAACGCGATCAGGTAGTAGACCTGGATCTGCGGCCCGAAGGTCCAGCCGAACATCGGCATCAGCGAGGTGCGGTCGGTGGTGATGCCGGACTCGCCGCCGAACACGCTGCGCAGGATCAGCGACGACGAGGCGACCAGTTCGCCGATGCCGAGCGAGATCATCGCGAACACGGTGCCAGCGCGCTTGGTCATCACCCAGCCGACGAGGAGGGCGAACGCCATGCCGCCGATGCCGCCGACCAGCGGGATCACCGGCAGCGGGATCGGCCAGTTGTGGCTCGCGACCGCGTTCATGACATGCACGGCGAGGAAACCGCCGAGGCCGTACTGCACCGCGTGTCCGAACGACAGCAGCCCGGTCTGGCCGAGCAGGATGTTGTAGGACAGCGCAAAGATGATCGCGATGCCGATCAGGCAGAACGAGGTCAGCGAGCCGCCGGCGCCGAACACCAGCGGCAGCACGACCAGCGCGATGGCTGCGAGCAGCCAGACGGCATAGAAGCTCAGGGCGTTGCCGGGCTCCTGCTTGGCCGCGGCGATGGAGGGCGTGGAAGCGTTGGTCATGACTCGCGCGTCCCCAGCAGGCCCATGGGGCGGAAGATCAGGACCAGCACCAGCAGCACATACGGCAGGATCGGCGCGATCTGCGCGATCGTCACGTTCCAGATGTCGGTGAGCGGCGAGGGGCCGAGGCTCGGATCGAGCGGGCCGAACACGCTGGCGAGCGACCCGTTCAGCGCGACCGCAAAGGTCTGGATCAAGCCGATCAGGAGCGAAGCGATGAAGGCGCCGGGCAGCGAACCGAGGCCGCCGAACACGATGACGACGAACAGGATCGGGCCGAGCAGCGCGGCCATGTCGGACTGCGTCACCAGCGAGGGACCGGCAATGACGCCGGCGAGACCCGCAAGCGCGCTGCCGACGCCGAACACCAGCATGAACACGCGCCCGACATTGTGGCCGAGATGGCCGACCATGCTCGGATGGGTCAGCGCGGCCTGCACGATCAGGCCGACGCGCGTCCTCTTCAAGGTGACCAGCAGCGCGATGAAGATCACGACCGACACGACAAGCATGAAGATCTTGTAGGCCGGGTAGTTGGTCGAGAACACGGTGAAGGCGGGGAAGTCGAGCGCCGCCGGAACGCGGTAGTCGACCGGGCTCTTGCCCCAGATCATCGAGACGATCTCTTCGATCGCGAACGCAAGCCCGAAGGTCAGCAGCAGTTCGGCGACATGGCCGTGCTTGTGGGTGTTGCGCAGGCCGTAGCGCTCGACCGCCATGCCGACCGCGCCGACCAGCAGCGGCGCCAGCACCAGGGCCGGCCAGAATCCGATCCAGCGGGTGAGCTGAAAGCCGAAGAACGCGCCGAGCATGTAGAAGCTGGCATGCGCGAAGTTCAGCACGCCCATCATGCTGAAGATGACGGTGAGCCCGCTGGACAACAGGAACAGCAGCATGCCGAACAGGACGCCGTTGAGCGTCGAGATGACGATCAGCTCAGCCACGGCGCACTCGCTTGAGACTGGAACGGTTCACGTGATCAAAGACCTGTCGAACGAAAGGAACTTACCCGTCATTCCGGGGTCGATGCTACGCATCGCCCCGGAATGACTGAGACGGCCGATCAGGGCCGCTTCATGTTGCAGGTGGTCGGAAGCATCGTCTGCGCGGTGTCGATCTTGGACACGATGCGCCAGCCCCAGCCGGTGTTTTCCTCGTCGAACGGCTCCTTGGTCTTGTCGGCCAGCGAGCCGAACGAGGAGATGTAGATCGGCTGGAAGAATTGGTGGTCGTCCTTGCGGATGAAGCCTTCACCGCCGTCGAACACTTCGAACTTCATGCCTTCGAGCGCGGCCGCGACCTTCACCGGATCGATCGAATTGGCCTTCTCGGCGGCCGCCTTGAACATCCGCATCTCGTTGACCGCGCGCGGATACCAGACGGAAATGCCGGTCTTGGCGCGGAAGTCCTTCTCGAAATCCATCGCCGCCTTGTTGCCGGAGTTCGGGACGCCTTCGCTGATCTGGAACACCTGGCCCTCGAGGCCGGCCTGCTTGATCGCGGTCGGTCCGCCGGCGCCGCCGGCATAATAGGTGTACCAGTTGACCTTGAGGCCGGCGTCAGCCGCCGCCTTCAGCAGCAGCGCGAAGTCCTGGCCCCAGTTGCCGGTCACGACGGTGTCGGCGCCGGACGCCTTGATCTTGGCGATGTAGGGCGAGAAGTCGGTGACCTTGAGCATCGGGTGCAACTCGTCGCCGACGACCTGGATATCCGGCCGCTTTTCGCCCAGCATCTTGCGCGCCGTGGTGCGCACCGACTGGCCGAACGAATAGTCCATGTTGATCAGATAAACCTTCTTGATGGACGGCTGGCCCTTCATGTAGTTGGTCAGCGCTTCCATCTTGATGTCCGAGTTCGCATCCCAGCGGAAATGCCAGTAGCTGCACTTCTCGTTGGTCATCGCCGGATCGACCGCGGCGTAGTTGAAGTAGAGCACTTCCTTGCCGGGGTTGCGCGAATTGTGCTTGGTGACGAAGTCTTCCAGCGCCGCACCGACCGACGAGCCGTTGCCCTGGGTGATGTAGTGGACGCCGGCGTCGACCGCCTTCTGCGCCTGCACCAGGCTTTCCTGCGGATTGGTCTTGTTGTCGAGCGGGACAATCTCGACCTTGTGGCCGAGGATGCCGCCCTTGGCGTTCAACTCGTCGGCGAGATACTGAAACGTCTTCAGGCCGCCTTCGCCAACGCTGGCGCCGCCGCCGGAGAGCGGATCGATATAGCCGATCTTGATGGATTCCTGCGCGGACGCCGCGCCTCCCAACACCGTCAGCGCTGCCGCGGCGGCAACGATCAGCCTATGCATCCTGCGTTCTCCCTTGCTCGTGTTTCTTGATCTTTAGCGATCGAGGCCGTCTCATAACCCCAATCGCCGAGCCTTCGCAACTTTCGCTTTGAATACTGCGTCAAGTTTTAGCAGGAGGTATTATGATGTTATAGGCTATATATCGTCGGAATCGGGCGCTGTTTTGAATTACAGGTAAACTTTTGGATGAAGCTGCGGTCCCTCTCGCGCCGGTTCACCTTTGGAACTGATGTCGTCCGGGCCTGCCTCAAAATCTCCCCTTGAAAAGGGGAGGTCGCTTCGCTCGTCAGAGCGAAGCGGGTGGGGATCGGCTCTCTCCGCATCCAGCATAGCCTGTCGCTGACCGCCATCCCGACCTTCCCCCTTTCAGGGGGAAGGAGAAAGCTGGATAGCTGCCGTGGCGGATCTAGCCCGGATGTCGGCGCGGCTTGAGGCCCGCGAGGAAGAGCCGCGCGAAATGATCGGCGATCTCGGCTGGAGACCAGTCACGCCGGGTCTTGAACCAGATCGGATACCAGTGGCCCATTCCGGTGAGAATGCGCTCCGCGAAATAGGTATCGATGCGGCGGAAACGGCCCTCGTCGATCCAGCGCTGATAGCTGTTCTGGTCTTGCCGGATCGTCGCCAGCACGTCTCCGACATAGGCTTTTCGGTCTGCGTCGTTGAGATAGTTGATGTTGTGGTAGGTCGCCTTGGGGCCGCAGGGCGTGTCGTGCAGCATCAACAGCAGGCGGATTCGCTGCACGATGTGATCGAATGCCCCCAGGCTGTGCTCTTGCAGATGCTCGCGAATGCTGACTTCGCCGGCGAGCCCGCGTCGCAGGCAGGCCAGCAGCAGGCTCTCCTTTTCGCTGAAGTGATAGTAGATGCCGGCGCGGGTCATGCCCGCATCCACGGCGATGCTCTCGAGCGACGTGCCCGACGCGCCCCTGCGATTGAAACTGTCGGAGGCAATCGACAGCATCCGGTCGAACTTTGCGGCCCGCTTGTTCAGCGCTGTGCGAGCCTCGAGGAACGGGGCGAGGCTGAGCGCCTCGGGCATTTTGGGAAGCACGATCTCGCGCCGGTAGACGCCGTGCGTGATGATGTCGTCGATCGCATCGATCGCCTGCTGGCGCGTGTAGTAGTCGCGTTCGGACAGCCAGAACGGCACCCAGTCGAGGATCGAGATCAGCGCCACCGCCGTGAGCAGCGGTTCGTCGCAGGCGATCGAGCCGTCGGCAACGCCGCGTTTCAGAACGTCCGCCAGCAGTGCGGCGTTCTGCCAGCGCTTGGCGTGGACCTCACTGCTGTAGGGCGCGGCCAGCGCATCGATATCACTGAACAGGATCATGCGCTGGCCTTCGGGCCGCAGCCTGCCGCGGACGAAGCGCCTGATGATCTCGAGCCCGTCGATGCCGGGCTCGGCGGCCGCCTCGATCTCGTGCCGATAGATTGCAAGGCCCCGCAGATAGCAGTGGAAGATCAGATCTTCCTTGTCGCGGAAATAATGGTACAGCGCGCCCGGCACGGCCTGCACCGATGCTGCGACCTGCTCCATCGTCACGTTGGCATAGGAGTGACGGGCAAACAGCCGGGAAGCTGAGACGAGGATTTCTTCAGCCCGATCCGTCGGGTCGGCGGCGACTTGCAAGCTCGAATGCCCTTCCTGATCGCGGAACGAAAATCCGCACGCGAGATAATCCCCTTGGCAGCCGCTTGTCGATCTGCGATAGACGGTGGCATACCATACACCAGCGGGTCTTGATTGTCTGGTGATGTGGCGACCGTCGGCCCGTGGATGCGGGACGGCCAATATCGACCGGGCATCGGTTCGGCAGCAGCTTCGGACAGGATTTTGGAGAGCAAGCCTTTCGTGAGGAGGGCTATTGGAGAGAGCATGGCGCGCAACATTCTGATTTTGGGAGCTTCCTACGGCTCCCTGCTGGGGACCAAGCTGCTGATGGCGGGTCACAACGTGTCCCTGGTGTGCCGCAAGAACACCGCCGACCTGATCAACCGCGAAGGCACCGAGGTGCGGATCAAGCTGCGCGACGAGAAGGAGCACCGCTCGATCTTCTCGCGCGATTTGCCGGGCAAGCTCGATGCTGTCACGCCCGCCGATGTCGACGTGTCGCGCTACGACATGGTCGGCCTTGCGATGCAGGAGCCGCAATACACCAACCACACGGTTCGCGTGCTGATGATCAAGATCGCGGCGGCGAAGCTGCCCTGCCTGTCGATCATGAACATGCCGCCCTTGCCGTATCTGAAGCGGATCCCCGCACTCGGCGGCATGGACCTCGAGGAGGCCTACACCAACGCGCAGGTGTGGGAGCGCTTCGAGCCGGGCCTCATCACGCTCTGCTCGCCCGATCCGCAGGCCTTCCGTCCGCCGGAGGAGAAGGCCAACGTGCTGCATGTCGGCCTGCCGACCAACTTCAAGGCCTCCGCCTTCGCCGACGACAAGCACAACAAGGTGCTGCGCGAGCTCGAAGCCGACATCGACGCGGTGACGCTCGACGGCCAGGACGTTCCGGTGAAGCTGAAGGTGTTCGATTCGCTGTTCGTGCCGCTGGCGAAGTGGTCGATGCTGCTGACCGGCAATTATCGCTGCATCACGCCGACGGAGCCGCAGTCGATCCGCGACGCCGTGCACGGCGACCTCAAGCGCTCGCAGGCGATCTATGATCATGTCGACGCCATCGCGCGCAAGCTCGGCGCCGATCCCGCTGATCAGGTGCCGTTCGCGAAATACGCCAAGGCCGCCGAAAGCCTGCTCAAGCCGTCATCGGCGGCCCGCGCGGTCGCCGCCGGCGCGCCCTTCATCGAGCGCGTCGACCTCTTGGTGAAGCTGATCTCGCACCAGCTCGGCACGCCGAGCACCGAGATCGACCGCACGGTCGAGACCGTCGATCAGAAGCTGAACGAGAAGATCGTGCAGGGCGGCTCCGGCGCGGAGTGACGGAATGGGGCTGGCGAGGGCATGCGTGCCCTCGCCATGCATCGGCGATCGGCAATGCGCGCAATCGCGGTTGCCGGACGCATGGCTCGACCTGTCCAGATGAGATAGACTCGCCCAGCTGCGGTTGGGAGCAACGGACATGTCGAGCAAATCGCTTCCTCTCCTTGCAATCTACGGCGACCTCGATCGC
Organism: Bradyrhizobium ferriligni; assembly: GCF_056837965.1. Classification (NCBI taxonomy): domain Bacteria; kingdom Pseudomonadati; phylum Pseudomonadota; class Alphaproteobacteria; order Hyphomicrobiales; family Nitrobacteraceae; genus Bradyrhizobium; species Bradyrhizobium ferriligni. The sequence goes on along the minus strand of NZ_JBXEJO010000090.1, from coordinate 12,523 downwards.
GCACGCGATATCATGCGCGCCTGGCAGCCGCTCGACCATCTTTCGCCCGACGACGCCGAGATCGTCGTGAAGGCGATCGCCGAGGGCATCGCCCGCGGGCGCCGGCACGGGATCGAGATGGGGCAGTGCCATCAGGCGGCGTGAGCTACACGTTCAGCACTCCGATAGCGCATGTGAGGTGAGCACGCCGGTCAGGCTCCCTCTCCCCTTGCGGGAGAGGTGGGGAGAGGGGTGGCTCCGGGCGAGATGATCGAAATGAAGTCAGCGCGCAATCTCGGCTACGTGTCGTGTGTGCTCTACTGAATGGAGAGAGCGTGCCGTGTCGCACCCCTCTCCCCAGCCTCGAGAGCGAGCTTCGCTCGCCTCGGACCCCCGCAAGGGGGGAGGGAGCTCTTCCGCCAGTGGCTCCCTTACGAGAAGTTAGTCACCAACGCGAAGCGACCGTTAGCCCTCATGCCTCACGGCCAAAATCGTCACCGAACGCGTCTGCTGGCTCGGTGTCTGAAAATCGATCGTCTGGCCGACCGACAATCCGATCAGTGCGGCGCCGACCGGCGTCAGCACCGAGATGCGCCGCAGCGCGATGTCGGCTTCGTGCGGGTAGACCAGCACGACTTCCCTGACGTCGCCGGTCTCGTCGTCGCGGTAGCGCACGAGCGAGCCCATGCGGACCACGTCATGCAAATCGGCGTCGTCGGCAACGAGCTGGGCGCGGTCCGTCTCGCGTGCGAGGAACTGGGCGACGCGGGGAAACACCGCCATGCTGGAATCGGCCAGCGCGCTGAGGCGATGCGCCTCGCTCGCGGTGATCACGATCGGCGGCAATGCCGTGGCGGTAAAGCTGCTCTGAATGGTTCGGGTCATGTCGGTTGATCTTTGTGGTTGACCGGAGGCGCACGAGCGCCGGCGCGCGGATATCTCGCGACGCGACGGACTGAAATGATTTGATGGCGTCGAGGAATCCGGACGGCGTGCGATCGCCGGCCGGCTAATTGCCTGCGTGCAGACGTCCGGCGCGCAATTCGCGGCGCGCAATACGGGTGTCGATGCGGAGCGTGTCGATCATGGCACCATCAACATAGCCGCTGGCGACGTCGCATCCATTGCGGCGAAAGCGCGCACGCGGGCCGCGTGGAACGACGCGCCACCGCCGCAAACAGGCCGGGCGTCAGGGCTGTCCGATGCCGGACAGGCCGAGCACCGCGCCGGCGGCAAGCGCGACAAGCGGATGGATGCGCGTCGTGGTGGTGGCGATCGCGACCATTGCCGCGATCAGGATCGTGCCCCAGCTCGAGGCCGATGCGTGGGTAATGACGATGGCGCTGGCGGTGACGAGCCCGGCGGTGACCGGAACCAGCCCGGCCTGCACGGTGCGGCGCCAGGGCCGGTCCTTGAAGCGTTCCCAGAGCCGAAGCGCGAAGCCTGTCACCAGCGACGACGGCCCGAACTTGGCGAGCGACGTCACCAGCACGCCGGAGAAGCCCGCGACATGCCAGCCGACCAGCGGCACCACCATCATGTTCGGCCCGGGTGCCGCCTGCGCCAGCGCGAACAGCGCACCGAATTCCTGCGCCGTCATCCAGTGATGGACGTCGACCACCTGACGCTGCATCTCCGGCAGGATGGTGTTGCCGCCGCCAAAGGCGAGCAACGACAGCTCGGCGAAGATCAGTGCAAGCGTGACGAGGGTTGCACTCATGACGCCTGCCTCGACCTGAGTACAATGCTGAGCGGCGCCAGCGTCAGCAGGGTCGGCAGCAGCGGCAATCGGAGCACGGCGATCGCCAGCACGCAGAGCGCGCCGATGAACAGGCCGAGCACATCGCGCCGCAGCGGCCAGGCGATCTTGATCGCTGTGGAAATCAGCAGTCCGGCTGCGGCGGCAGCAAGACCGCCGAACAGATGACGGACCACCGGGTCGTCGGCGAAGCGGCCATAGATCACACCAAGGCCGATCACGACCGCGGTCGGCACCGCGATCAGGCCGAGGATCGCCGCGAATGCGCCGGGAATGCCGCGAAACTTCAGCCCGACCGCGACCGACATGTTGATGATGTTGCCGCCGGGCAGGAACTGGCACAGCCCGAGCAGGTCGGTGAACTCCGCGCCGGTGAGCCAGCCGCGCTTCTCCACCATCATGTGGCGCGCCAGCGGCAGCACGCCGCCGAAGCCGGTCAGTCCGAGGAAGAAGAAGCCCGTGAACAACTCGCCGACATCAGGCTCGTGATGCTTGGTGGTTTGCGCGGCGGGGATGGCGTCCATCGGCGGGGCGGCTCCGGTTCGATTTGTTCTTTGCGACGACTCTAGTTGGCCGCGTGCCAAATATCCAATATATGGATACGGGAATTCGCATATCTTTTCGATATGGATTGCCGATGATCGAACTGCGCCATCTCCGCTATGCCGTCGCGGTGGCCGAGGAAGGCCATATCACCCGCGCCGCCGCGCGCCTCGGCATCCAGCAGCCGCCGCTGAGCCAGCAGATCCGCGCCCTGGAAGCCGCGATCGGCGCGCCGCTGTTTCGTCGGCAGCCGCGCGGGGTCGAGCTGACCGCCGCCGGCCGTGCCTTCGTCGGAAAGGCGCGCGCGATCCTGCGCGACGCCGACCTCGCCGTCGAGGCCGCGCGCCGCGCGAGCCGCGGCCAGGAAGGCCAACTGGCCATCGGCTTCACCTCTTCGGCCGCGTTCCATCCCTTCGTCACCGGCGTGATGCGCGAAATGCGCGAGCGCGCGCCGGCGATCACGCTGTCGCTCGAGGAGGCCTCGACCGGCGAGCTGATCGAAGCCGTCGAGGCCGATCGGCTCGATGCCGCATTCGTGCGCGCGCCGAGCGAGCGGCTGGAGACCCTCACGATCACGCATCTGCTCGACGAGGAGATGGTGGTCGCATTGCCGGACCATCATCCGCGCGCCCGCAAGGACACCCGGCGGCGGATTTCGCTGGCCTCGCTCGCCGACGAGCCGCTGATCCTCTACCGCCGTCCGACCGGGCCGGGCCTCTATGACAGCATCATCGCCGCCTGCCGCGCCGCGGGCTTCAGCCCGAAGGTGGCGCAGGAGGCGACGCGGATGGTGTCGACGCTCAGCCTCGTCGCAGCGGGGCTCGGCATTTCGATCGTGCCGGAATCGATGGCGCGGCTCGAGACCGCCGGCGTGTCCTATCTCCGCCTCGACCGCGCCACGGGCCTCGTCGCGCCGCTCGCGCTGGCACGCAAGAAGGGTCCCGCCGGCGGCACGCTCGGCCGCCGGCTCGGGATCGTCTCGCGGCGGGTAAAGGACCGCGGCGGCGGTTAGTGGAGTCTGCGCGACGAAGCTGAACGTCGCCGCTGCCGCCGGTGGCGCGGAATGTGGGGAGTTTGGCGAACGCACGCGTCAGGGCGCGGCTAGATAGCTCCCATCGAATCCTGAAGCCGGCGCGTCGACCGCAACAGCTCAGTTGCGTCCGGAGGCCTCCGGTTCAATCAACGCCGCGAAAGGCATTCTCCGATGGCACGTTTTCCTGTCCATACGCTCGACTCCGCTCCTGAAGCCTCGAGGTCTGCCTTGCGCGAGGTCGAGGCGCGGTTTGGCACGATCCCGAATCTTGCGGCGGCGATGGCGACGTCACCCGTGCTGATCCAGAGCTTCATCGGCATCTTCGACAAGGTTCACGGCGGCAGCTTCACCGAGCAGCAGATCCAGACCGTGCTGCTCACCGATGCGGTGACCAATCGCTGCACCTGGGCGGTCGCGCTGCATTCCGCGCTCGGCTTGCAGGCTGGCCTCGATCCGGCCGATGTCGATGCGATGCGTGCCGGCCGCTCGCCTGCCGACAAGACACTCGGTGCGCTCTCGACGCTGGCGCGGTCGCTGATCGAGAAGCGCGGGCGGCTCGACGAAGAGGAGATCGAACGATTCCTGGCGGCCGGATTCTACAAGGACCTCGTGCTCGAAGTCATCACCATCGTGGCGGCGTCGACCATCACCAACTACGCCGGCAGCGTCACCAATCCGCCGTTGGAGGCGGGATTGCAGAACCATGCCTGGAACGGCTGACAGGTTTTCGCCCAAGCGACAATGCACGTCGGCCATGCGGCCGGCGTGCGCTTTAGACCGCAAATCTGGCGCGGTAGTCCTGCGGCGTGGTCGAGAGCAGGCGCAGGAAGCTGCGGCGCATTGTCTCCTCGGACCCGAAGCCGCAGCGCTGCGAGATGCGCTTGATCGGCAGGCGCGTTTCCGAGAGCAGATGCCGCGCGCCCTCGACCCGGAGCCGCTCGATCGCGCGCGCCGGCGTCAGCCCGGTCGCTTCAGCGTAATGGCGGCTGAAGCTGCGCTCGCTCATGCCGGCCTGTTTCGCCAGCGTCGACAGCGAGAGGTCGCCGGCCAGATGGTTGCTGATCCAGTCGTGCAGCGCGCTGAACCTGTCGTCGGTTGCCTGTAGCGACAGGATTTCGCTGAATTGCGCCTGTCCGCCCGGCCGCTTGAAAAACACCACGAGATAGCGGGCGACGGCAAGCGCCGCGGTGCGGCCGAGATCCTCCTCCACCAGCGCCAGCGCCAGATCGATGCCGGAGGTGACGCCGGCCGACGTCCAGAACGAACCGTCGCGCACGAAGATCGGATCGGGCTCGACGCGGACATCGGGAAAGCGCTCGGCGAGCTCTGCGCAAAATTGCCAATGGGTCACGGCGCGCCGGCCATCGAGGGCGCCGGATGCGGCGAGCAGGAACGCGCCGGTGCAGACCGATGCGGTGCGGCGCGCTTGCCCGGCGCGCTTGCACACCCAGTCAACCAGCATGCGATCGTTCGCCGCCGCGTTGACGCCGTCACCGCCCGGAATCACCAGCGTGTCGACCGCGGTGCCGATGGCGGGCAGTGGATGCACCGCGAGCCCGACGCCTGCGGACGACTCGACGTTCGGGCCAGCCTTGGCAACGACGCGGACTTCATATGGCTCGGCGTCGCCTGCCTTGGCCGCCAACGCATTGGCGGATGCGAACACCTGCAATGGCCCGGTGACGTCGAGCAACTGCACCGCCGGATAGGCCAGCACTTCGATCGAGCGGCGGCGATTTGGCGAAAAACGTGGGCTGGTTGGCGTCATCGCCGAAACCTGCCGCGCTAGATTCGCTTTGTCCATAGCGCAAGGGAAGTTCGAGGGAAGTTCGATGATTGCTCACGATGTTCATCTGCGGATCGGTTCGCTGCTGTTCGAAGGCGTCGATCAAATCGATTTGACCGGGCCGTTCGAGGTGCTGTCGCGGATTCCGAATTCGACCTGCCGCATCTATGCCAGGACCATGGCGCCGGTGCGGGACCTCAAGGGATTGCAGCTGCTGCCCGACGCGACGCTGGCCGAGGCGCCGCCGCTCGATGTGCTGCATGTGCCCGGCGGGTTCGGTCAGGAAGCCTTGATGGAAGATGCGGAGGTGCTCGGCTGGATCAGCCGGCAGGCGGCGGGCGGATGCCGCATCTTCTCGGTCTGTACCGGCGCCCTGCTGTGCGGAGCGGCCGGCCTGTTGAAGGGACGCAGGGCGACGACGCATTGGGCCTCGCTGCATCTGTTGCCGTTCTTCGGCGCCGTTCCCGTGAATGAGCGCGTGGTGATCGACGGCAGCTACATCTTTGCCGCCGGCGTGACCTCAGGCATCGACGGAGCGTTGCGACTGGCCGCTGAATTGCGCGGCGACGATGCCGCGCGGGCGATCCAGCTCTACATGGCCTATGCACCGGAGCCGCCGTTCGACAGCGGCACGCCGGAGACGGCGCCGCCCGCGATCCTTCAACAGGCCCGGCAAGCCATGCGCGCGATCACGGCGCAGCGGGAGGAGACCGCGCGCCGCGTGGCTGCGAGGCTGGGTGTCGTCGTGCAGGCAGACTGAGCGTGGACTAGTTTCCCGGCTCGAAGCTGCAATCGGCGCCGCCGCCGGCCTTGTCCTTGATCACTGTTGGATCGAGCGTGCAGGACAGTCTCGACAGCGCCTCGTAGATCGTTCCCGCGGCGCCGTCGGGCGGCACGCCGGCCAGCGCCACGGTCGCGTAGATCGCGTTGGCTTCGCTGCCCTTCACGGTGTGGGTCTTGCTGCCGAAGCTCAGCTCGCATGAACGCGAGGTGATGGCGACATTGCTGGCGCGGCAGACGACCTTGTCGGCGGTGACGGTGATCTTGCTGGTGATGGGGACGTTGCTGTCGCCGCCAAAGAACGCGGCGACCGCCTTCTTCTCCTTGGCCGGCAACGGCGAGTAGGGCGCCACGACGCCGGCGAGCGCCAGCGCGACCGAACCGGAGGTGGTCGCGGGCGCGGCCCATGTGGCCGACGCGGCCAGCGACATTGAGCATGCGAGGATCGTCAGTCGGCCCAGTCTCATTCCCATCTCCTGTATCTGCGCTTTCCGCGGCGCGGAATCGCTACCATGTCTCGTGACCTCAAGGGTGATGCCATTCACACGCGATCCCGCAACTTCGCGTGAGGCGCGGATGCGCACAGGGCAGGGCGGCCCCGCGTGGACCCGCTTGCACGATCGCGCCATCGGCGGCACAGTCCGATCCGTGGCAGCGATGCCGCCAACAACGACGACAAGAAGATCAATCCGGGGAACGCCATGGCGGCCACGCGCATCGACTGCGACATCCATCCCGCGGTGGGGGGAACGCGCACCACGCTGCTGCCCTATCTCAGCGATCACTGGAAGGAACAGGTCGTCAGCCGCGCCATCGACGGGCTCGACCTCAATTCCTATCCGCCGTCGATGCCGCTGTCCGGCCGCGCCGACTGGCGGCCGGCCGACGGCAGCAAGCCCGGCAGCGATCTTGCCATGGTGCAGCGCGGCGCATTCGACCAGCTCGGCGCCAGCCACGCCATCTGCAATGTCGTCTATGGCGCGCAGGCGGTGTTCGATTCCTACATGGCCGCGGACTTCTGCAAGGCGATCAACGACTGGATCGCAGCCGAGTGGCTTGCCAGGGATAAGCGGCTGCGCGCCTCGATCGTGGTGCCGATCCAGGCGCCGGATCTTGCCGTTGAGGAGATCGAGCGCCGCGCCGGCGACAATCGCTTCGTCTCGGTGCTGGTGCCCTCGCAAGGCGAGACGCTGCTCGGCCGGCGGCATTACTGGCCGATCTACCAGGCCGCGGAGAAGTACAGGCTGCCGATCGCGATCCACGCCGGCAGCGCCTACCGCGGCGCGCCGAGCTCGATCGGCTGGCCGTCCTATCGCTACGAATATTATCTGGCGGAAGCGCAGGCGTTCCAGGCGCAGACATTGAGCCTGATCTATGAGGGCGTGTTCGGGAAGTATCCGGGATTGACCGTCGTGCTGATGGAGTCGGGCGTCAGCTGGCTGCCGGCCTTCATGTGGCGCGCCAACAAGACCTGGCGCGGCGTGCGCGTCGAGGTGCCGTGGGTGGAGCGTGAGCCGGCCGCGATCATCCGCGACCATTTCCGTGTCACCATGCAGCCGTTCGACGCGCCGCTGGATGCAACCGGCGTTGCCGATATCGTCGACCAGATCGGCTCCGACAAGATGTTCCTGTTCGCATCAGACTATCCGCACTGGCAGTTCGACGGCGACGATCCGGTCCCGCCGCATCTGCCGAAAAGCCTCGTCCAGCGGATGTGCGAGGACAATCCGATTGAAACGTTCCCGCGTTTGAAGCTCGACGCCTGACCAAATTCAAAGGAGGATCGCATGAGTGACGTCATCGACCGCCCGATGCTCGACCAGGAGACCACCGCCGCGTCGCGGCTCAGAATCATCGATTGCGACATCCATCCAAGCCTTCACGCGCACAGCGACCTCAACGAGTTCCTGCCAAAACGCTGGCAGCAGCATCTGAAGGAATATGGCAGCCACCTGCGCACGCCCTATATCGGCACCACGCCGTATCCGCGTTCCTCGCCGCTGATCGCGCGGCGCGACGCCTGGCCGCCGACCGGTGGCGTGCCGGGCTCCGATCTCGATTTCATGCGCAAGCAGCATCTCGATCCCTTCGACGTCGAGTTTGGCATCCTGCAGGTGCTCGACCTCTTCGTCTTCTCGCAGCAGAATCTGGAATTCGGCGCCGCGATCCAGCGCGCCATCAACGACTGGCAACTCGCCTTCTGGGCGCATCGCGATCCGCGCCTGAAGGCCTCGATCCTGGTTGGGCAGGATGGCTCGGACCTCGGCCTCGCCGAAATCGAGCGCTGCGCCAGGACTGGCGAATACATCCAGATCAACGTCTCGCCGCGTGCCAACGAGCCGCTCGGCCGCCGCCGCTACTGGCCGATCTATGAACGCGCGCAGGAGCTCGACCTGCCGCTCGGCATCCATGTCGGCGGCTATGGCGGGCATGCGCCGACCGGCGGCGGCTGGCCGTCCTATTATTGCGAGGAACATCAGTCGAACGCACACACGGTGGCCTCGAATCTCACCAGCCTGGTGCTGGAAGGTGTTCCCGAGCGCTTCCCGAAACTGAAGATCGTGTTCATCGAGGGCGGCTTCGGCTGGATCCCCGCGACGATGTGGCGGATGGATCAGCACTTCGAACGCTTCCGCAGCGAGGTGCCGCATCTGAAGCGCAAGCCGAGCGAGTATGTGAAGGAGCATTTCTGGTTCACGACCCAGCCGATCGACGAGCCGGATGAAGCCAGGCACCTGCGGCAGCTGATCGAATGGGTCGGCATCGACCGGCTGTTGTTCTCGTCGGACTATCCGCATTGGGACTATGACGACGCGCGCTACGCCTTCAAGACACCGCTGACGGAGGCCGAGCGGCGCAAGATCTTCAACAGCAACGCCCGCGCGGTTTACAAGTTCTGAGTATGATGAGATTGGATCGAGCAGCAACCGCGACGGAACTGCGCTCCCTCTCCCGCTTGCGGGGGAGGGCTGGGGTGGGGGTGTCGCCGCTCGAGACACTCTTCACGTGGAGAGAGCCCCCACCCGTATCGCATCCAACGATGCGATACGACCTAAGAGCGAGCTTCGCTCGTCTCGACCCCCGCAAGCGGGAGAGGTGCAGGGCGCCTGTTGCGAGACCGTTTCAACCTGACCTCACCCCGCTCCAGGATTCCGATGACCCGTCACATCGTCGCGCGCACCAGTGAGATTCCGGCCGGCGGCAACAAGGTGTTCGGCCTCGAGGGCCGCGACATCGTCGTGTTCCACGTCAATGGCGAGTTCTTCGCGCTGCTCAATCGCTGCCCGCACGAAGGCGCGCCGCTGGAGAAGGCGGCCTGCGTCGCGCGCCTGACCTCGCCGGAGCCCGGCATCTATCAGCGCGACCGCGTTGGCGAGATGCTGCGCTGTCCGTGGCACGGCTGGGAATTCGACATGCGCAACGGGCAGTCCTGGTTCGATCCCAAGCGGTTCAGGATCCGCTCCTATCCGGTCGCGGTCGAGAGCGGCGCCGAGTTGCAGAAGGGGCCGTATGTCGCCGAGACGTTCCCGGTGCACATCGAGGACAATTACGTGATCGTTGAGGTCTAGCCGGCGCGTTGGCGCGGTTCGTGCGATCGTGCGCGCCGCCGCGGACCTCGTCATGCCCGGGACAAGCCCGGCCGTAACACAGATAAGGTTATTGCGGATTATGCAATAATGAAGTTCAGATTGCGACAATTATAATAACCGCTGCAATGGGCCACCTTGGGTTGGCGGTCGGGAATGAACCCGTCCCCCACATCAGGAACGGCACATGAAGCTCTATCACTTCGCTCTCTCCGGCCACGCGCACCGCGCGCGGCTGTTTTTGTCCCTGCTGGGAATTCCGCACGAACTGGTTGACGTCGACCTCAAGTCCGCCGCGCAGAAGCGGCCGGAATATCTCGCGCTCAACCCGTTCGGCCAGGTGCCGGTGCTCGATGATGACGGCGTCATCATCTCAGACTCCAACGCGATCCTGGTCTATCTCGCGACCAAGCTCAGCCGCACCGACTGGCTGCCGCAGGATGCAAAGGGCGCTGCCGCGGTCCAGCGCTGGCTGTCGGTTGCTGCCGGCGATCTCGCGTTTGGGCCCGCTGCGGCGCGCCTCATCACGGTGTTCGGCGCAAAGCACAATCCGGACGACGTGATCGCGCGGGCGCATGTGCTGCTGAAGCGGCTCGAGGCCCATCTCGCCGGTCGCGACTGGCTGGTTGGCACGGCGCCGACGATCGCAGACGTTGCGCTCTACAGCTATCTGTCGAGCGCGCCCGAAGGCAATGTCGATCTCTCCGCTTATGCGCGCGTCAACGCATGGCTGCGCCGGATCGAGGCGCTGCCGGGCTTCGTGGCCTTCGCCAGGACCCCTGTCGGTCTGGCGGCCGCGTGACGTGCTGACCGGGCGTGCCGTCGGGCGCGCCCGTCCAACCCCGAAGGGGAGGGCGATACGATGAGCGACAGACGAACCAAGCGCAAGCTCGCGACCTGGCATGCCGGCGAAAAGGCGATCCAGCAGCAGGTTGGTGTCGCCGAGAAGATGGAGGCTGTCGGCCAGCGCGCGGTGCGCGACTTCATGCCTGACCAGCATCGCGATTTCTTCGCGCAGATTCCCTTCATCGTCGTCGGCAGCGTGGACCGAAGCGGCGACGCCTGGGCCTCGCTGTTGGCCGGCAAGCCCGGCTTCATCTCCTCGCCGACGCCGCGCAGCCTCGAGATCGATGCGCGGCCTGACGCCAGCGATCCCGTCAGCGAAGGCATGCGCGCGGGCGATGCGATCGGACTGTTGGGAATCGAACTGCACACCCGGCGCCGCAACCGTGCGAACGGGCTGCTGCGCGCGGCATCAGGCGAGGCGCTCAGCTTCGAGCTCGATCAGAGCTTTGGCAATTGCGCGCAGTATATCCAGCTGCGCGATTTTGCCTTCGTGCGCGCGCCGGATGAACCTTTTGCGGGAGAGATCGAGGAAAGCACGACGCTCGATCAAGCCGCGCGCGACACGATCAAGGCGGCCGACACGTTCTTCGTGGCGTCCTATGCCGAGCGGGAGGACCGTCGCCAGGTCGACGTCTCGCATCGCGGCGGCCGGGCGGGCTTCGTCCGCGTCGCCGAGGACGGCACGCTGACGATTCCCGATTTCGCCGGCAATCTGTTCTTCAACACGCTCGGCAACATCCTCGTCAACGGCAAGGCCGGGCTGGTGTTTGTCGATTTCGAAACCGGCGACTTGCTGCAGCTGAGCGGTGACGCCGAGGTGATGCTGGACTCGCCGGAGATCGCGGCGTTCCAGGGCGCCGAGCGGCTGTGGAGCTTCCGTGCCCGCCGTGTGGTGCGCAGGCGCGGCGCGCTGCCGCTGCGCTGGGGGTTCCGGGCCGAAGGCTGGTCGCCGAATTCGCTGATGACCGGCGACTGGGCGCAGACCGCCGAGCGGATCCGCGCGGCCGAGCGCGCGACGCAGTGGCGGCCGTTCAAGGTCATCAAAATTGTCGACGAGAGCCGATCGATCCGCTCGTTTCATTTGCAGCCGGACGACGGCGCGGGGCTGCTTCCGCACCAGGCGGGACAGCATTTGCCGATCCGTCTCTCGTTGCCCGGTATCGACAAGCCGGTGATCCGCACCTACACGCTGTCGGTCGCGCCGTCGGATGGCATGTACCGCATCAGCGTGAAGCGCGACGGTGTCGTATCGCAGCATCTCCACGACACCATCCATGTCGGCGACATCATCGAAGCGCGCGCTCCGGCTGGTGGCTTCACGATTGATGTGCGCGAGAAGCGGCCCGCGGTGCTGCTCGCCGGCGGTGTCGGCATCACGCCGCTGCTCGCGATGCTGCGCCACGTGGTCTATGAAGGGCTGCGCACCCGCGGCATCCGGCCGACGACCCTGATCCAGGCCGCGCATGCGAAGCAGGACCGCGCGTTCGGCGATGAATTGCAGCAGCTGGTGGATGCCGCCGGCGGCGCGCTGCGGATCATCCGCGTCCTCGGCGATGTCGACGGCGCCGAGCAGGGCGTGGACTACGACGCCGCGGGACGGATCGACATGGCGCTGTTGTCGCGCGTCCTGCCGTTCAACGACTATGACTTCTATCTGTGCGGGCCGCCGCAGTTCACCCAATCGCTCTACGACGCCCTGCGCGGCTACAACATTGCCGACCGCAGGATTCACGCCGAAGCCTTCGGTCCTTCATCGCTGGTGAGGAAGCCCGACCTCGTCACTGCAGCGCCGCCGCGCCGGCCGCCGGCGACGATGCCGATCCCGGTCGCCTTCACCACATCGATGAAGGAGGCGCGCTGGACGCCGGAGGCGGGGACGCTGCTCGAACTGGCGGAAGCGCGCGGCCTCAGCCCCGCCTTCAGCTGTCGCGAAGGCAATTGCGGAACCTGCCGAACCCGATTGCTGGCAGGCGCCGTGACCTATGCGAAGCAGCCCGCCGCCGAGGTGGCCGATGACGAGGTGCTGATCTGCTGCGCCGTGCCGGCGAAGCCGGAGGCCGACGGCGAGGACCGGATCCAGCTTGATCTCTGATCAGCCGCGCCGGCAGGACACCGGCCTGCGCAGCTTGGTCGCCTAAGGCATGATGAGATGAGGTTGACACCGGAAGGTGGTGCGCGCCCTCTCCCGCTTGCGGGGGAGGGTTGGGGTG
>NZ_JBXEJO010000089.1:0-37291 GCF_056837965.1 Bradyrhizobium ferriligni | reverse complement strand
CGGAGGCGGTGGTGGCGGCGGCGCAACGACGCGGCGCTTGAGCTCGATTGGATCGCCGGGATGCAGTGCCAGCGCGACTTGCGCAGCATCCTCTGCACGGCCAGCCAGCAACGTTCGCAGAACGAAATAGGATCCCGTCAGCAGCGCGGCGACCACGGCCGCCACCAGCCAAACCGGAATGCGCAAGTGCTTCCGCCGACCGGCCAAGGCCTGGCCCCGCCAGTGCGGCGACAAATCATTGGTCGGCTTGGGCCGAACCCGGCGTAGCGTTTCATAGAGGTTGCGCTGAATCACCTGGAGGTTCGCAAGCCCGCCGGGCGACGTCCGGTGAATGCCCTGGAATCCGAGCGCAAGGCAGGCGTGCTGGAGTTCGAGCACCGGATAGTTGACCAGCGGATCAGTCTTCAAATGGTCGAGAATCTCGAAGAAGCGTACGCCGCCCACGCGCTCGCCGAAGAAACGGCTGAGCATCGAGTATTGGGCCCAGACGTGTCGATCGTCGGTCGGTATGTGCTGCACAATATCGTCGGCGGTCGCGCACAGGATATACTTCGCCGTATTGGCCTGGTGCTCGGAAATGCCCGCCGAGCGGATATCCTTCTCGAAGAACTTGATGGCGTCGGCGACCTGCTCCATCAGGCTCGCGAATGACGCCCGCATCAACGCGACGCGCAACCGGCCAAGCAACTGCAGCAGAGGGCCGCCGGCGCGCATCACCGGATTGGCGTTTGGCGCAACCAGATCGTCGACACGCAAGGGCGGTCCGGGCGGCAGGATCGGTTGCGGCGCCTGAGCCGGCGCCGGTGTCGAAATCCATTCCTCTGACGGCTGACTGGTCGGCGGGGCCGCGTAGCTTGCGCCCTGCGGTGTGGGAGAGAATGAAGGCGGTGGCGAAGGGCCACCCGGCGTAGCCATGGGCGATGGCGAGTACCCTGGACGGCTGGCAGGTCCCTCGCCTGCCGGAGGTTGAGGAGCCGGAGCCGGCGGCATCTTCCCGCCGGGGTTCGGACGGATGATGGTCCGCTCACCCCGACCGAAAGGATTAACCGGCTTGTCCCTGTCGGTCATGGCCGCTCTTCCAGGATGGCCCAAAGGTACAACTCAAGCTCCGGCCAGTCGCCGGAAAAATGCATCCCGATCGAGGCCGCCGTGCTGAACTCGGGCCATAGCGGCGACTTGCGATCGAGATAGAAATAGACGTGGTCAGTGATGGCTCGGATGTGCGGTGGCGGCGTCGGCAGATGCACCAGGGTCAAACCCGGCAGGTTTGCGTGCACGATCTCGGTCATTTTTGTGTTGGGCCCGACCTTGAACAGGTGCGGGAATTCATTCTGAATCTCCACGAGGGGCCGCCGCGCGGCGACCTCCAGCACCAAGGTCGCATTCCGGAACAGCGCGCGATCGCGGATCGGCGATACAAATGCGTTCTGGGCGCGTTCGATGATCTCCAGACGGATCGCCCGCCTGCCCAGCCGCGCGCTCAGGAAATCCTGGATGTCGCGCACCAGGGGCGTGAAGACGTATTCGAGGTTGTCGTGATCATATGCCGGGTAGTCCCGTGCGCGCCGTTCGGTGGTCGCGAAGGTCGCAAGCTCGCCGGCAAACCGCAGCAGTTCCTCGTACAGCCGCTCGGGATGTACGCTGCCGGACCGCTTGAAATGAGTCAGCACGGGAATGGTCCGGTTGAGCACCTGCAGCACGAGATAATCGACGCTCTGCAAGCCGCCGCCGGACGAAGGATCGACCGCGTAGCGCGCCAACTCGTCGAGCTTGGTCTCGACCCAGCCAATGATTCGATTGAGCCAGCCATCGACAACCGGATGCGCGGCGCAGACCAGCATCGGCGGCACAAACTTGTCGTCGAACAGGATATTCTTATCGCGCACTTCGAGGATACGAGCGATGCCGAGACCCATGTATCCCGGCTTGCTCGTCTTGCGCAGCTCGAACGAGAGCCGCGGATAGACGATGTCGATCTCTTCTTCGATGCGCAGCGCCGAGGTTGAATCGATAAACGTTTCGGCAGTCCGAACGTAGCGACTTGCGCTGTCGGTGCGATCCTCATCCACCTCCCGCGTATTGGGCGCCGCGACCGGCATCATCAGCCAGACGATCTGGCCTGCGGCCGAATCCGGCACTTCGATGGCTTCCGGGATCGGACTGTCGGCAGGAATATCGAACGGCGTGCCGTCCGGCATGACGCCGGTCGCACTGCGCACGGCGAACTTGCTCTGCTGGGTAAGATCGTTATCGATCTCGAGCTGGGCAAAGCCCCAGGGGTACGGTGTCGTGTAGCGAACGCGCTTTTCCAGCAGATGCTCGAGATAGCGATCGTTCTGCTGCAGATGATGCGGCCGCAGGAACAGACCTTCCGACCAGAAAACTTTGCTGTACCAGGACATTCCTACATCCACTCGGCAATGATCGGCGACTGCATCGTCACCGACAGTTCACTTTGACCCCGGCTTGTCTGCGCGGTCGTAATATTCGGAGAAATGCAGCATGAAGGTATCGATCGGCGCGCTTTCGTCGCGACCGAGATGCGCGTTCCAGCGCGTCAAAAATTCGTCCCAGAGCTTGCTCTTGTTCGAGCCAAACAAGGACCGCGCGCCGCGCTGAAGCTCGAGCTCGCGCGCCATCAGCGTCGGATCGATACTGGCGATCAGTCCCCGGACGGCATGCTGCATTGCCGCATAGGTCTTCAATTGATGGGATTTGAGGTCCTTGAAGCCCTGGGCGAAGGCATGCGGCGCGTCGAGGTAACTGCGCGTCGGCGGCCCGAACAGGATACGCATCGCGTCTTCCGCGGTCGGCGAGAATTTCAGCGGATTGTTCTCGATGGCCTGGATGGTGGTTTGGCTGGTGCTGCGCGTCAGCTGCTTGGCCTGGGTCCGCGCCTGCAGCAGGGCCATCAGGTTTTCCACGGTCATGCGCAGCATGACGCCAAGCTGTTCCGCAAGTTCGGCTTCGGTCTTGTCGGCAAAGAAACCGTCCGGCAGTCCGGCAGCACGTGCGACCAGGCGCGCAAACTCGGGATTGCCGATCGACGCGGCCGTGGCCGGTGCCGGCTCGGCCAGTTGCGGCCGCGGCGCTCCCACATGCCCTGCCGGTGAGGGAGCCGGCGGTGGCGGGACGGCCGCTTCGTCGTCGGCCCATACCGACGGTCGGCGCGGCGTCGGCATCGCGTGCAGCACATCGACCGGCGGTTTTGGCGTGGCAACCGGACCCGCTGCCCAGCTCATGTCGTCGTGCAGCGGCGGCTCGCGCTGAGGCATCTGTGGCGAATGCCGGACAGGATCGACGCCCGCCGGCGGAACGCTCGCTGCCCAGTCCAGGAATTCCGGATTGACGGGCCGCGCGGCCTCGCGCGGCTTTCGCAGCTGCTGCGGGTCGATTGGCGGCGGCACGTCGCGACCGGGAGCCCACAGTTCCTGGTAATCGGCGTGCTGCTGAGCGAGCGGAGCTTGCTGCTGAGCGAGCGGAGCTTGCTGCTGCGCGCCATGGCTCGGAGTGCCCTCGGCAGGCTCATCCAGGTCCAGCGAAACGCCAATGACATAGTGGCCGATGACGAGCCGATCGCCGTTGCGCAGCCGATGCGCTCCCCGTATGCGCTGGTCGGCACCATTGAGAAAGGTGCCGTTGGTCGAGACGTCGTGCAACCAGTAGCCGCCGTCGCGATAATGGATCTCGCAATGCTTCCCCGAAATCATCCGCGCCGGATCGGGCAATGTCCAGTCGAGATGGCGGTCCCGGCCAATGTCGACCGAACGCCTTCCGGTGACGGTAAATGACACAGGGCCGCCGTCTGGAAGGTTCGGCTCGTTCTCGATGTTAAAGCGAAGCACCATCACATCGTCTCGTCAGCGTGGAGGGCGCGGTTCGCCGCGTGCCAATTGAATACCATCCTCCAGGCAGGCCGTCATTATCCGGTCCCTGGACTCGCGGGTAAGCCGGCAGAGGCCGATCAAAAGGGCTGCGCGAACCGCTCGCGCCGTCTGATCCGGCTTGGCTTCGACCGGTGCAAATTCCGCGGGAACCACGCTTCCGCCAGACCAACCCGCCGCCAGCGCCAGCCAGGTCGCCGGCTGCTCGGGATCGTTGGCATTGCCGACCGCCAAAGCCTTGTTGCGCGATTGCTCGTCCGGCTGCCGGACCCAGGTCTCGGCAAAGCTGAGCGACCTGCCTTCATTGCCGTCGAAATGGTCGAACATCTGCCGCAACGAGCGACACCCCCAGGCGACGGCCACGCGCCTGGGGAGCAGGTACGCGCAGAAGGATACAGCCTGGTGCCAGTTGCCAGCATCGGCCGCCTCCTGCAGGAAATCCAACGACAACTTGTCCGGAGCGGCTTTGCCGACGTCGTACCGGGCCAGCGGATAGGCTTCAAACAGATCGTGGACTGTGCTGAACCGAACCTGATTCATGGCTGTCAGCCGACAATGGTTGGCGTGCCGTGGGCAACCAACGGGCCGCCGGCCGCGAGCGCCATGGCGGCCTGCGCGGTCATGGTGATGGTCGGCGCGTTGATGACGATGCCGGCCGGAGACAGGATGATCTGGCTTGGACCAACCTGCAGGGTGATATTGACGTTGGCCGAGAGGGTGATGCTCAAGCCCGCATCGACGGACTGATCCAGCGCCAGCTTGACGTGCTGACCGCCCAATTGGATATCAAGCTTGTCGTTGCCGTTCTTGAGCGTGGTCTTGCGGGTATCGCCGCCGAACGCGGCCTCGCCAATGGTCCTGGTCTCGGTGTCGCGGACCGTGACGTCGTAGTCCTTCTCGGCGTGCACAGTGATCTTCTCGGACCCCTTCTTGTCCTCGAAGTTCCATTCGTTGTAACCGCCGCCTCCCTTGGTCGAGTCGGACTTCAGACCCGCAATCGTCTTCTTGGACGGCAGGTCGTAAGGCAGCTTGTATTCATCGTTGTAGACGGTCCCTATCACCAAGGGCCGGTCGGGATCCCCTTCCAGGAATTCCACGACCACCTCCTGCCCGACGCGCGGGATGATCTGACCGCCCCAGCGCTTGCCGGACCAGACTTGCGCCACGCGCAACCGGCACGAGCGCTTCTTCTTCCGATCCCAGAAAAAGCGAACATAGATTTCGCCCAGCGACTCGACGTCGATTTCCTCGCTCGAATTGTCGTCCTTGGTCACCACCTTGGCTGTCTGAATGCCGTTGATCCTCGGCTTCGGCGTCGTCATGGGGGATCGAAACGGCCGATCGCTTGGCAGAAATTCGTAGCTGCCGAAGTAGACGTGCTGTCCGGCGTCGCCGGGGCCGCCAGTGCGATAGGATTCGATGGAAAACGAATGAGCGGCTCGTACCACGAGATATTCGACGTTCTGCGAGTCTTTCGAGTGCTTCTCGAGCTTGGTTAGTCCGCCGGGAAACAGATTAACGGCGTCGCCGTTGCCCCGGCGGCGCCGATCCATCGCCTGCTCGGCCTGGAGCTGGATCTTCGCGTATCGCTCGCCGTCGGACTTCTCCTTGAACTTGCCGGGATAGTCGTAGAACTCCATCTCGGATCGTGTGTAGTGCTCGGAGCCCTTGGCGTCGCTGATCATCTGCGCGTTGGGCTTCTGGTAATTGTAATCGTTGAGCTCGATCTTCCCGGTGCGGAACCGGCGCTCGGAAGCCCATTCATAAATATGCTGCTCGCCGCGACGGTCGGAGCCGGTGAGCGGGATGTAGGGGATCTTGGCGAGACCGTTGATGGGGTTATGCGAGGACTTGGAGTCAGCCAGCACCAGCGTATGCTTGCCGCCTTCATGCTTGAAGAAGTAGTAGATCCCGTGCTGCTCCATCAACCGACACACGAAATCCAGATCGGTCTCGCGATATTGAACGCAGTATTCGAGCTTCGGACATGAGCCCTCTTCGGTAAGCTTGGACTCATAGTCCGTGAAGCCGCGCTCGTTGAAGACTTCCTTGATGATATCGGGCGCCTTCTTGTCCTGAAAGATCCGGCAATCGGTGGTCCGCGACAGCAGCCACAACCAAGGCTTCAGCACGATCCGGTAACTGAAATAGTCGTTCTTCACCCCCAGCCATTGGGCTTCCGTGAGAATGCCGCTGAACTCGCGTTCCTTCTCGTGCAATTTGATGGTGAGGGTGCACTGCTTGCCGATGGCCCGGTCAAAGTCGAGGTCGGCCTCCTCGCTGAGACACTCGATGCGATATTCGAACAGTTCACTCAGACCTTCGGCGGCCTCGAACCGGGCAAAAACCAGAACGTCCTTGCCAAGGGGGGTCTTGAGCTCGCAGAGGCGGGTATCCTGGGTAAGCTGGCCCATGTGGGCGTTAAACTCCCTCGTTGACCGCACCAGCTGCGCAACCGACGCATCAGGCGGTCAAGCACGAACAACCGAAATCCGAGCCGGCCTTCGGTGGGATGGCCGACAAGTCCGCCCGGGGTCGCCCTCTCCTGACGCGGCAAAGCACCCGCCCGAGGAAACCGCTGCGGCACTCATGTAGTCGGTTCCAAGCGCTTGCTGGTTCACGGGAAACCGCCATCATGCCGGGAATGAACCGAGGCCGGCGTTGATCTGACCTAACAGTCAATCGGATCATGATCCCCCGCGTGATCCGCCAGATGTCACGGACCTGGTGGAGGGACCAGGGCCCCGCAGACGGATCCTCTTTGCATGCTCGACGTCGTATCCCTGACCCAGCCCATCGACCCAGACAATCCCTGCGGGCCTGACCTCGATGCGGCGGGCGACGTCCAGTACCTGAATTTCTTCGCAGCTGCGGAATCGCTGCTGCCGATGTCGTATTTCGAGGTCGTCAATGCGAACGGAGAGCGCGGACGCTTCGATCCAAAAGCCATCGATATTGCCGGCCAGTTCACCGCTGCGCAGCCCCTGTTGGCTCGCACCCGCGATCTGCGCCTGACCATGCTGCTCGCCAAGTTTTCCATCCTGAACCGCGATCTCGATGGCTTCCTCAGCTGCCTGAGGGCAACCACTTTGCTGCTCCGCGAACAGTGGGAAACGGTTCACCCAAGGGGCGAAGACGGCGACTATGCTTTTCGGGCCGTCACCATCGAGGCGATCGACGTGTTTCCGACGGTGATCAACCCGCTCCAATTCCTCCCCCTGATCGAAAATCGAAGGCACGGCAGCCTCAACTACCGTGCCTATCAGATTGCCAAGGGCGAAATTCCCGCCGCCGATGCCGATGTCGACATGCCGGATCTCGGAACCATCGAGCGCATCATCAGCGAGACCGATCTCGACACCCTCAAGGCGGTGAGCGCCCGCTGTTCCGCGGTCGCTGTCGAGATCGCGGGCATCAAATCGGTCTGGCACGAAAAGTTGAACTCGGGGCAACCCATCAGCCTCGACAGGCTGGCGGGTGTCGCGAATGGCATGGCCAGCTGGCTCGCCACGCTGGTCACCGCACGCGATCCGGCTGCAACTGTCCCATCCCCGGACGCGACTACTCAAGACGGCCCGCAGCTTCCGATTGAAATCGCCGGCGCAGTGACCTCACCCGGACAGGCATCCGCGGCGCTGGCGGCGGCTGCCGACTACTTCGCTCGAAAGGAACCGTCGAGCCCGGCGCTGTTGCTGGTGCGGCAGGCGCAGGGCATGGTTGGCAAATCGTTTATCGAAGTGATGCGGATGCTGATGCCGGCCCACGTGGAGACCGCCGCCATCAATATCGGTCGCGACAAGGTCTTCGACCTGCCGATCGAACGCATGGCGGAATTCGCCACCTCGCTCCCATCCGCGGCCGAAAACGAGGCTCAAGATGCTGTTTTTGCGGCAGAAAACAGAGCGCAGGCGTTGGACTTGCTCAGCAAGGTCGCGTCTTTCTTCCGGGCCGCGGAGCCGTCCAGCCCGATCCCGTTCCTGGTCGATCGCGCACGCGAACTCGCACAGCGAGACTTCCTCAGCCTGCTGAACGAAGTGCTGCCCGAGGGCGCTCTGAAGACGATCGATAAATCGAATTGAACCGGCCTTCCGTTCGAGGGGACTAACTGAACGGAAGGAAGCTCCGCCGACGAAAGACCGAGGCACTTCCCTGCCTGCGTCGCGCAAGTCGGCTTCCGCAGAGATTTTTGTGAAGAGGGCAATCCAATGGCAACCGACAGCGGTCAAAAATTCATTCGCCGAAACCGCGCACCGCGCGTGCACATCACTTACGAAGATCCCTACGACGCCGAGCGGCTGATCGAGCTGCCGTTCGTCATGGGCGTCCTGTCCGATCTTTCCGGCAACAACCCCGGCGTCGAAAAGACGAAGGTCGAGGAGCGCAAGTTCCTCGAGTTCGACATGGACAATTTCGACAACCGCATGGCGGCGATCCAGCCCGGCGTGACGGCGCGCGTCGCCAATCTTCTCAGCGACGGGTCTGACGAAAAGATCTCCGTCAACCTGCGCTTCAACAAGATCTCCGACTTCACGCCGGTGGCGGTCGCCCGCCAGGTGCCGGCGACGGCCAAGCTGCTCGAAGCGCGTGAACAGCTCGCCAACCTGCTGCGCTACATGGATGGCAAGGTGGGCGCCGAGGACCAGCTGAAGAAACTCCTCGCCGATCCTCAACTGATGGCCGCACTGCGCGAGCGCGCGACCAGCCAGTCCACCGACGCCGACACCAACAGCTAAGGGAAGGAATGGGGACCATGGCAAAAGAAGCAATCCACAAAGAGACCACCACCAAGGTCGGGACCGTCGAGGCTGACGAGTTTGCCGCCCTGCTGAAGCAAAGCTTCAAGCCGCGCACCGAACGTGCGGCAACCGAAGTCGAGAACGCGGTGTCCACGCTCGTTCAGGAAGCGCTGAAGGATACGAGCGTCATCAAGTCGGACGTGCTCGACACCATCGAGGAGATGATCGCGCGGATCGATCAGAAGCTGACCGCGCAGATGAACGAGATCCTGCATGCGCCCGAATTCCAAGCGATCGAAAGTGCCTGGCGCGGCCTCCACTACCTCGTCTTCAATTCCGAGACCGACGCCAATCTCAAGATCCGGGTGATGAACGTCTCCAAGAACGAGCTGTATCGGAACCTGCGGCTTTATCCCGATGCGCGCTGGGACCAGAGCCCGCTGTTCAAGCAGATCTACGAGTACGAATTTGGCCAACTGGGCGGCGAGCCGTTCGGCTGCCTGATCGGCGACTATTATTTCAGCCACCTCCCCACCGACGTGCAGTTGCTCCGCGATCTCAGCAAGATCGCCGGCGCCGCGCACGCCCCCTTCTTCAGCGGCGCCGAGCCTACGTTGATGGGAATGGACTCGTGGACCGAACTGTCCAACCCTCGCGACATCGGCAAGGTGTTCGACACGCCGGAATACGCCGCATGGAAGGGACTGCGCGATCAGGACGACTCGCGCTATCTCGGCCTGTGCATGCCGCGCGCGCTGGGCCGCCTCCCCTACGGCGCCAAGTCGGAGCCGGTCGAAGAGTTCGCCTTCGAGGAGGAGACGGACGGGCACACCGGTGACAAATACGGCTGGATCAACGCCGCCTATGCGATGGCAGTCAACATCAACCGCGCCTTCAAGGAGTTCGGCTGGTGCACGCGCATCCGCGGCGTCCAGTCCGGCGGCGAGGTCATCAACCTGCCGACGCATACGTTCCCGACCGACGACGGTGGCGTCGACCTGAAATGCCCCACCGAGATCGCCATCAGCGATCGTCGCGAGCACGAGCTTGCAAAGGCGGGACTCATCCCGCTGATCCATCGCAAGAACACCGACAAGGCCGCCTTCATCGGCGCCCAGTCGCTCTATAAGCCGAAGAAGTATTTCGGCGACAAGGGCGTGGATGCAACGGCGTCCGACAACCTGTCGTCACGTCTGCCCTACATGTTCGCAGTATCCCGCTTTGCGCATTATCTGAAGTGCATGGTTCGCGACAAGATCGGATCCATGAAGGAAAAGGATGAGCTGACGGTCTGGCTGCAGACCTGGATCAACGAATACGTTGATGCCAATCCGGCCCTGTCGTCAGAAGCTCAGAAAGCGCGCAAGCCGCTGGCCGCTGCGAAGGTTGAGGTCATAGCAAACGAGGAGAACCCGGGATATTACAACGCGCGCTTCTTTCTCCGTCCCCACTTTCAATTGGAAGCGATGGACGTCGGTCTCAGTCTTGTTTCGCGCCTGCCAGGCCCGAGCTCCTGACGCCACGCTATCGCAACCGTCTATCATCAGAGCATTTTGAAAGGGCTATGCTATGGCTGTCGACATCTTTTTGAAACTCGATCCGATCAAGGGCGAGTCGCTCGACGACAAACACAAGGACGAAATCGACATTTTGAGCTGGTCGTTCGGCGAGAGCCAAAGCGGCACGTTCCACAGCGGGTCGGGCGGTGGCGCCGGCAAGGTCGCCGTTCAAGACCTCCACTTCACCCACTTCGTGGACAAGGCGACACCCGAGCTTTTCAAGGTCTGCGCCAATGGAAAGCACATCGACAGCGCCGTCCTCACGGTCCGCAAGGCCGGTGAACATCCGCTCGAATATCTCAAGATCGAGATGAAGCACGTTCTGGTCTCCAGCGTATCGACGGGCGGATCGCACGGCGAGGATCGCCTCACCGAAAACGTCAGCCTGAATTTCCAGAAGGTCAAAATGACCTACAAGACCCAAACCGAAAAAGGCGGCGCCGGCGCGTCTCCGGTGTTCGGATGGGACGTTGCGGCCAACAAGGAATGGGCCTGATCGCAAGCGTCCTGCCCGGCGCCGGTTGTCCATAGCGGCAATCGGCGCCGGCTGTACGGGGACCGTCAATGACCGTTACGCCAAGGAAGGACCGGCTCTCTCCGCCATTGATGCTGGCCTTTCGTGCGGCTCATGACGCGCGCGATGCGCGCAAACCACTCGAACTGCGGGATCAGTTCGGCGAGCGAGTCATAGCGGGACGGCGCAGCGCGGGGCGTTTCCCGATCTCGGAGACGCTGCTAAGGCGCGAGGTTTCGCAGGACGTCGAAACACTCCTCAATACCATTGCCCTCGAATCGACGCTTGACCTGACGGGTCGCGGATGCGTCCGCACCTCGATCCTGAACTATGGTTTCCCCGATATCGCAAACCGTTCGATCGACGAAGTCACCGACGAGGAACTCAGCGATGCCCTGCGCATGTCGCTTACGACATACGAGCCGAGACTCGATCGCAAGTCCATCCGGGTGCGGCGCGACACCTCCGTGGGCGCCGAGCAGCTCAAGCTGCGCTTCGTCGTGCATTCCGACCTGAAATGCGAACCGCTCAACGTGCCCGTGGAATTCGTCGCAGACGTCGACCTCGACAGCGGCGATATACAGATCAACCGATTATAGCATGAATCGCGAGTTCCTCGACTTTTACAATCGTGAACTGTCGCTGCTGTACGAGCACGCGGAGGGTTTTGCCGAGGAATATCCTGGCATCGCCGAGCGCCTCGGCGGTCTGGTCCGCGACCGCTCAGATCCGATGATCTCAGGCCTGTTGGAGGGCGCTGCATTTCTCGCCGCTCGTGTTCAGCTCAAGCTCAAGCACGAGTTTCCGGAATTCACGGCGAACCTGCTTGAGCAGTTGGTTCCGAACTATCTCGCGCCAACTCCGTCCGCTATGCTGGTCAAGATTCAGCCGACCTACGCCGATCCGGCGTTGCGCGACGGCAAGAAAATCGCGCGGGGCGCCTATTTCGACGCGAGCTATCGCGAAAGGGAACGGAGCCTCGCCTGCCGGTTCCGGCTTTGCCGCGATATCGTACTTTGGCCCTTTGACGTCACCGGCGCCGAATATTTTGCGACCGCGGGCGCGTTGCAGGCCCTCGGGATTCCAGTCGGCGGAGAAGTTATCGCCGGGCTCAGGCTCTCCTTGACCCACCGTACCGCCGCGCGGCTCGACGAGGAGCCGGCGGATGCGGAGACTCGCAACAAGCCGGACACCTGGTTCGCCGGCTGCCGCACCAGCGAACTACCCATCTACCTGACCGGCGCCGAGTCGGATGCCATCGCACTTTACGAACAACTGACCTCGAATTGCGTCGGACTCTATTTTCGCTATCTCGACGATTTCGGCGATCCGGTCGTCATCCGGGCTCCGAACGACTGTGTGCAGCAGGTCGGCTTCAGCGAGGACGAATCCCTGTTTCCGAACGACAACCGGGTCTTTCGCGGCTCGGAGCTGTTGCGGGAATATTTCGTGTTTCCGCGCAAGTTCCTTGGCGTCAATCTGACGCAACTTCGCGCTGTGATGCCGCGGTTGCGCAGCAAGTCCATCGATATCGTCTTCGCATTCGATGAGCACAACTCGCGACTCGCCGCCTCGGTCCGGACGGATACTTTCAGTCTCTACACCGCCCCGGCGATCAACCTTTTCGAGAAGACCAGCGATCGCATCCCGATCAAGTCGAATACCTACGAATACCACGTGGTACCAGACCGAAGCCGCTATCTCGAATACGAGCCGCACCAGGTGCTGGAGGTTTACGCGCACTTTCCGGCGGAAAAGGACAAGCGCCGCGTGCGTCCGTTGTACTCCGCCGCCGTCGACAGAACAGCCGGATCGGTCGAGGGACTTTACTTTACGGTTCGTCGGCTGCCGCGGCGCCGCACCGTCGAAGAGAAGACCTATGGCGCGGCCTCGGACTACACCGGAACGGACATGTTTCTTTCGCTGCTCGAGCCCGGCGACCCGAGCGGCGGCGGATCCGCCGCCGAACTGAGCGTCCGGGCGCTGTGCTCCAACCGGCATCTCACGGAACATCTGCCGGTCGGCCAAGGCGGAGCCGACTTTCGCCTGCTCGACGACACCTCGCTCGAGCTGATGTGCATAGCCGGTCCCACCCGGCCGCGCGAGCCGGTGGTGGCGCAGTTGCGCAGCCGCAGCGAAATCGCCAATAGCGGCGTCGTCAGTTGGCGCCTGATCAACATGCTGAGTTTGAACTATCTCGGCCTCGTGGAACGAAGCGGCGGCAAGAACGCCGGCTCGTTGCGCGAGATGCTGTCCTTGTTCGCCGACCAGTTCGACGACGCGACGGAGCGAAAGATTCGTGGCGTGCGCAGCGTCGAGAGCAAGCCCGTGGTGCGGCGGGTGCGTGAGCGTACCGGCAGTGGCGCAGCGCGCGGCCTGGAGATCACGGTCACGCTCGACGAGAAGGCATTCGAGGGCAGCGGCGTGTTCCTGCTCGGGGCGGTGCTGGAACGCTTCTTCGCCGACTATTCGGGCTTCAACACCTTCACCCAGACCGTCATCTCGACCCCGGAGCGCGGCGAGATCGTGCGTTGGCCTGCCCGCATGGGCACCCGGAGGCCGCTGTGACGCTGATCGACCAGATGAAGGCCGAGCCCTGGCGGTTCGATTTCTTTCAGACGCTCCGCCAGCTCGAGCGATGCAATCCGGATCGGCCGCGGATCGGCGACAGTGCAGCGCGTCGCGAGGAGTTTGTCGACCTCGGTCAAACGCCCTATCTGGAGTTTCCCGCCTCCAATCTGAGCTCGGTCGACGATAGTGATGGCAGGCTCCGAATCCTGGTCAAATTCCTCGGCCTGCTCGGACCGCAGGGCGCGCTGCCGCTGGCCACCACCGATGAGAGCGTCGGCTGGCAGTTGATGCGGGATGACGCTTTCCCCCGCTTTCTCGATCTGCTGAACGGGCGCTTCCTGCAATTGTTCTTTCGAGCCTGGGCAGATGCACGGCCGATCGCCCAGCACGATCGCCCATCCGACGACCGCTTCATTGCCTATGTCGGATCCTTCGCCGGCCTCGGCTCCGATATTTTTGCCAATCGGGATACCGTGCCTGACATGGCGAAGCTGAGTTTCGCCGGACTGGTTTCACCCAGAGCGAAATCCGCATCGCGACTGGCGCGGCTCCTGCAAGGGCTGTTCGAAGTCAGGGCCGAGATCGACGAGTTCGTTGGCACCTGGCTCCCGTTCGACCCAAGCCATTGCAGCCGGCTCGGCGGGACGCACGCCAAGCTCGGTCACGATGCGCTTCTGGGCTCGCGCGTGTTCAGCGTCGAAGACAAGATCAGGGTTCGCGTGTTCGTGAAGGATTTTGCACAATACGAGCAGTTCCTGCCCACCGAAGCGCCGAACCTGTCCGAGCCCCTGGCTGACGCCGTCTACTTCTATATCGGCGACGAACTCGAGTGGGAGGTGGAACTCGCCATTCCGGCGGGAGCGGTCGTCCCGATGAAGCTGGGGCAGAGCGGACGACTTGGATGGACCAGCTGGGTTTCGCCGAACTGGGCCTCGACCGAGGAGTATCGGCGCGATGCGCGTTTTCACCTTGCCGAGCGTCTGAGAGCCCGGCGCTGCGCCGCGACAGGTACGCCGGCGGTTTGAACCTAAGCATCGCTCGGATTGTCCTAACATCATGGGAATTCGAGCCGATTTCCGCGACGACCCCGGCATCGTCCAGGGATTGAGCAGGAGGCGCCATTGTGACCGACATCAGCCTTGAGGCCGTGACCGGCAAACTGAACCGGGCCGGCTACGACGCCTTCATCCAGGCCCTGCGCCACGCCAAGAGCGCCAGCAACCGTAACGTGGAGCTTGCGCACTGGCTGTTTCACATCCTGCAACAGGAGCGGACCGACCTCAGCCTGTCGGTGGATCACTACAAGCTCGATCGCGCGCGGCTGCTGTCGGACCTCGCAGGCGTCATCAACGGTTTTCGCAAGAACGAAACCGACATGCCGGGCGTCGCCAATTCGGTCATCGATATTCTCGACCGTGGCTGGCACTATGCGACGCTGTTCTTCGGCGAGACTCAGATCCGCTCCGGCCATCTCCTGGTCGCCGGATTGAAATCGAATGAGATCCGTCGTGCGCTCAACAACATTTCGCAGGAATTCGCCAAGATAAATGTCGACGCATTGGCCGCGGAGCACCGCGCCATCTGGGCAGGCTCCGAGGAGGAGACCATGCGTCCGATGGACGGCTCCGGATTGGCCGGTGCCGGCGCCGATGGTGCGGACCGGGCGAATGCCAAGGGGACGACACCGCTCGACCGGTTTTCCCAGGATCTCACGGCAAAGGCTCGGTCGGGCCAGATGGACCCGATCCTCGGTCGGGACGACGAAATCCGCCAACTGATCGACGTGCTGATGCGCCGGCGACAAAACAATCCGATCCTCACCGGCGAAGCCGGCGTCGGCAAGACCGCCGTTGTCGAGGGATTTGCCCAGCGTATTGCCGCCGGCGAGGTGCCGCCGCCGCTGCGCAGCGTCAGGCTCTGCGCGCTCGATATCGGCCTGATGCAGGCCGGCGCCTCGATGAAGGGCGAATTCGAGCAGCGCCTGCGCTCGGTGATCGACGAGGTTCAGAACTCGCCTACCCCGATTATCCTGTTCATCGACGAGGCTCACACGCTGATCGGGGCCGGTGGCACGGCCGGCACCGGCGACGCGGCCAATCTCCTCAAGCCTCCCCTCGCCCGCGGCACGCTGCGGACCATCGCCGCCACCACCTGGGCAGAATATCGTCAGTACATCGAAAAGGACCCCGCACTCACACGACGCTTCCAGCCGATCCAGGTCGATGAGCCGGATGTCGAGACCTGCTGCATCATGCTGCGCGGCCTCCTCGGCCCGATGGAGAAGCACCACGGCGTTCGCATTTCGGACGCCGCGATCGTGACCGCGGTCAACCTGTCGCATCGCTACATTCCGTCTCGACAGCTGCCGGACAAGGCGGTCAGCCTGCTGGACACGGCTTCGGCCCGAGTAGCCATCAGTCAAAGCGCGACGCCGGCGCTGATCGAGGACGCTCGCGTCGCCATCGCGGCACGCGAGGCCGAGCGATCGGCGCTGGTCAGCGACGGCGATCTCGGGGAC
The DNA here is from genome assembly GCF_056837965.1 of Bradyrhizobium ferriligni. Classification (NCBI taxonomy): domain Bacteria; kingdom Pseudomonadati; phylum Pseudomonadota; class Alphaproteobacteria; order Hyphomicrobiales; family Nitrobacteraceae; genus Bradyrhizobium; species Bradyrhizobium ferriligni. Next base: position 21,509 of record NZ_JBXEJO010000089.1, on the reverse strand, counting down.
GAGAACAGCGAGCGCATCACCGCGATCGACGGCGACATCGTGGCGCTGAAGGACAAGCTGACCGGCCTGGAGGCCGACTGGGCCAAGGAACAGGAGCTCGTCAAGGACATCCGCAGCATTCGCGAAATCCTCTCCGAGAACGCAGACGAAGATCGAGCCACCAAACGCGTCGAGTTGCGCGGCAAGTTCGAGACATTGGAGGGCATCAATCCGGAAAAGCGGATGATCTATGCCCATGTCGACCAGCAGTCGGTCGCCTCTGTCGTGTCCGACTGGACCGGTATTCCGACCGGCAGAATGATGCGCGACGAAATCGAGACCGTCCTGAAGCTGCCCGAGATTCTCAATCGTCGCGTGGTCGGCCAGTCCCACGGGCTGACGATGATTGCGAAACGAATCGAGACCAGCCGCGCCAAGTTGGACAACCCGTCCAAGCCGATCGGCGTTTTCATGCTGGCCGGACCGTCCGGCGTGGGCAAGACGGAAACCGCCCTCGCGCTTGCCGAAACCCTTTATGGCGGCGAGCAGAACATGATCACGATCAACATGTCGGAATTCCAGGAGGCCCATACGGTCTCGACCTTGAAGGGCGCGCCTCCGGGTTACGTCGGCTATGGTGAAGGCGGCCGGCTCACCGAAGCGGTCCGGCGCAAGCCCTACAGCGTTATCCTGCTCGACGAGGTGGAGAAGGCCCATCCCGACGTCCACGAGATCTTCTTTCAGGTGTTCGACAAGGGAGTCATGGAAGACGGCAACGGTCGGCGAATCGATTTCAAAAACACACTGATCATTCTGACCACAAACGTCGGCACCGATCTCATCATGAGCCTGGCGCGCGATCCCAAGTATCGCAACGAGCCGGAAGAACTCGCCAGGCTGCTGCGGCCGGAATTGCTGAAGGTGTTCCCCGCCGCGCTGCTTGGGCGCATTGTCTCGATCCCCTACTTTCCGCTTTCGGACGAGATGCTTGCCGGCATCGTCAGATTGCAGCTCGACCGGATCGGACAGCGCCTCCGCGATAATCACAAGGCTGCCTTCGGCTACGACGATGCAGTCGTCGAGCACATCGTATCCCGTTGCAACGATCCGGACTCCGGCGGGCGGATGATCGATAACATCATCACCAACACGCTGCTGCCCGAACTGTCGCGCGAATTCTTGAGCAAGTCTCTCGCCAAGGAGGAGGTCAAGCAGACGCGCGTCTCGATCGTGAACGACAAGTTTGCATATTCGTGGAACTGATTGCGATGAACATCCAGACCGAGCACCGCCAGCCGACCGCCGGTACCACGGCATACGACGAGGTGTATTATCCCGGGCATGTCTACGGACTCACGCACCCGAACCATCTGGCAACGATCGCTTCGGTCTACAGCATGCAGCCGACTCCGGTCGAGCGCTGCCGGGTCCTGGAACTCGGCTGCGGCGTTGGCGGCAATCTGTTGCCGATGGCTTTTCAATATCCAGACAGCGAGTTCATCGGTATCGACCTGAGCGGCGTTACGATCGAACGCGGGCGGCGAAACATCGCCGCGTTGGGCTTGAGCAACATCAGGCTTTTGCATTGCGACATCATGGATGTCGACGCTGCCTTCGGACAGTTCGACTACATCATCGCCCATGGCGTATATTCATGGGTACCGCCGATCGTGCGCGAGAAGATGATGTCCATCTTCAAGCGGAATTTGGCGCCACAGGGGCTCTGCTACGTCAGTTATAACGCGCATCCGTTCTCGCATCTTCGCGACATGGTCCGCGACATGATGCGCTACCACACCCGGCGCATCACCGGGATGAAGGAGAAAGTCGGACAAGCTCGCGCCATCGTGAAATTTCTCAGCGAAGGATCGAAGTCCAACTCGGTGCACGGTACAGTCATGCGCGATCAGTGCACCCGCGTGCTCAACGCTCCGGACGAGTTGCTTTTTCACGACGACCTCGATCAGGGCGCGACGGCCTTCCTTTTGCACGAAGTCGTCGAAGATGCCGGCCGACATGGCCTGCAATATCTGAGCGACGCCGATTTCTCACGGCGCTATCTTGCCGGCTACACCGAAGAGGTCCGCGCCACGCTGCAGCGCTTTCCTGAAAGCGAGTTCATGGCACGCGATCAGTACCAGGACTTCATCGACGGCAACGGGTTTCGGCGTACGTTGCTCTGCCACGAAGGCATCTCCCTTGACCGCCAGGTCGATCTCGACTTCATCACCCCGTTCTATCTGCTGAGCACCGCCAGCCCACGTCGCCCCGACGCCTGCCTGACCGACGATTCTGAAATGGAATTTGAAAATCAGGACGGCAGCCGGATCACGGTGACCAATCCGTTCCTGAAGGCCGCACATCTTTGTCTCGGCCGGGCCTGGCCGCGCGCGCTTTCATTCACCGAACTGCTCGATGGCGCGCGGACGCTGCTGGAGGGCCAGCAAACCGGCGATGACCAGCGGATATTGACGGAAGCGCTCTATATCCTGGCTTGCAGCGGCGAGGTCTCCTTTCTGAAATCACGGCCGTTTCTCATGAAGGAAATCACGGACTGCCCGCAGGCAAGCCTGCTCGCCCGCAGACAAGCGCAGAGCGGCCCGCTGGTTACCAATCTGCTTCACCAGACCGTGCAGTTGGAGGACGACAGGACGCGCCATTTCCTGCAGTTGCTCGACGGCTCCCGGACGATCGAGCGAATCACGGCCGAAATGACTGAAACCTTCGGACCAACCGTCCAGGTCAAGCAAATGGACGATGCCGGGCAGCCGGCCGAGCCGTTGCTGCTGTCAACCCGACAAAGCGTTGACCGTTCGCTAGCGACGGTCGGCAAACTGGGTTTGCTGGTTGCCTGAGGCTTTCGACGGCGTCGACCTCGGTAAGGAAGTGGCGGCAGGGAGCCGGGCCAGCAGCCAGTTTGTGGGAGCGGACGCCCCTCGTCCCATCAGCCGTCGTGGGTATATTGTTGGCCGAGCAGCCACCCGGTGAGAATGCCGCCAGGTCCACTGGCATAGACCGCACTAAGGCCGACGCCGGCGCGCAGCATCCGCCATTCATGTTCGCCGACCCAGGGAATGCCGGGATCACCCTTTTGGTATTGCGCCAGCAGCGTTCGGGCGACCTCCGCGGCATTGGCGTAGATCGGGCCGTTCGCCCAGCGGGGTCTCGGCAGGCCTGTCATGCGGCAGTAGAGCGCCGTGCAGACATAGGCGGACGCCTCCTCCGCATTGCCGTCAAGGCCGGTCCGCAGCAGATCGTAAGCCGCATGCAAGGCCTCGTGGACGATATAGGCTTCGTCCATTCGCCCCGTCGCCGACACGACCTCCAGCGTATTCGCCGCGACGACCGTACCGTCCGCTCGGGTTCGCGCGACGTCGTTATATTGTGCCGCAACATTTGCCGCGAGATCGGTCGGAACTCTGACGCTGACCTGCCCCAACCGGATCGCGCGAGCGACGTGATGGAACGTTTGCGGTGCAATCGTCACGTGGCTGCCACGGATCGGAAACCGGAAGCGAATACGCGCGACCGCCGGGCCATTGAGTACGTCTAGCACCCTGCTCCGAAGTGACATCGGATCGTCCTTGCTGTTGACACTGCTCCACGAATGGTGGTCGGCGTTTTCGGTTGGGAGGTTCAGTTGAACCCGGCCCCGCCCGGACCAGACAAATCGGAGACTGGCTTTGACTCGGAGGGCGGACCCTTGACGACCACCAACCCGACCACGACCGACACTTACCGCAAGATCGCGGCGCGGCTGACCATGCTCCGGCCACAGATCGATCTGTCGAAATATTTCGCGGGGCCGAATCCCAATGTCCGCCTTTATGACGAAAAGGCCTATATCCGACGCCAATTGGAGAAGTATGGCGTCGCGGCCGCGACGAGCACGCTCGACGGCGTCACGTTCCTGCCCAAGGACTGGGAAGACCTGATCAAGACGCTGCGCATTGCCAAGACGTCGGACGGATTCGACGCGTTCGCCGAAGGCAAAAGCCCGGAGAAACCGTCGCATTGGGCCCTCGATCTGTCGATGGCAGCCACAATCGGCAAGGGCTTTCGGGAGATCTGGCGCCCGAAGCTATCCGACCGGCCGCTATCTACGCGAGACCTTCCCGGCCGGCACGGCTTCGGGCTTGGACGCGGCCGAGGGCAATGGAGCGACGACTATAGTGCGCAGTTTGGCAAGGACCCGCAGCCGCAAGACATCACGTCGCTGCATTTCGCGGTAGCGCCCGACCGGGTCAATGTTCACATCGACGAGACGGGCTTCGTGTTCGAGGGCGCGGACGGCGCCCTCACGGTCGGACCGAATTTCGGGCACCACGCCGTTAATGAACTGTTCTGGAAGAGCAATCCTCACCTGCCGCGCTGGGCGATCGATCACATCGACCTGATCCTGCCGAACAGCGCCAATGATTTTTCGCGATTTGGCGTTTCGGTCGACCTGTATCAACGCAAGGACTTGCGCGTGACCGTCACCGGCTCCTGCGGCATTTTCGGAGGATTCGAGTGCTCGGGAACGCTGAGCGTCAGTGGGACGCACGATCTGCTTGGCTCCAAGCCGAAGGGCGCGCGCTGACGATCGCATTTCTGGGATCCGGGTAGCGGCAGCCTCATGCCCTTCGATGGATCTCACTGTGGTGAGGCCAGCCGGCCGTTCTGCCCATGTACCTTGCAAGGGTGGCGAAGCGCATCGTCGATGCATCGTGCACGTCGTGGGTTCGCGCCAGCGCCAGAGCAGGAGCTTGTATGGCGATATCCGGAGCCGCTTGAACCGGCGCTTCAGCAAACGCGACTGAGGGATAGGCTCGCTGACGCAAAATGCGTCCCGTGCCAGTCAAGCTAGTGGTGTTGCAATGACGCCTTTAAAGCCCCCGGTCTGGCTCGATACCAACATCCTCATAGACATACAGAACGGGCAAAGAGCTGCGGCGACCGCCGCCGAGAAAGCGCTCAGCCGACGCTTTGAGAATGAAATTCTTAATCTGGCCAAGGACGGTCACGAGGTCCTGATCTCGCCACGGGTCAAGTTTGAATTTCTAAAGGGAGCGCGCGCTCAGTCAGGCGAAAAATTGCTCACCGACTTGCGGATCGTCGAAGACAAAATGATGACCCAGGTACCCCGCGCGCAGGTTTGGAAGTGGGGCAACGAGGGTTTGAATCACGGACTTTCCGCATTCGATTCCGATGTGGTCGCCCAGGTCAGGGCGGGCGGAGTGGCTCGCGGCATTAAAAATCCGGTGTTTCTGACCAGGGACAGCGGAGGAACGCTCATTGCGATGCGCAGGAGAGGCGTTCAGGCGCTCGACTTTCGGGCACCGGAGATAAGACTGAAGGTCCCGCGGAACACACCGACCCCGCCAGAGGTCCCGCCGCCGCCGGCAGGCTCCGTTGCCGGCGAAGGATTGTGGAGCGCGGCCAAGGCCGGCTTCAAGGCCGGGTTAAAGGAGGCCCTTAAGGCCGAGAACATCGCTGCGATGATCCCCGATCTGGTCCTTATGGTGGCTGACAAGGTCGCGGCTCGGGAGGCCCTCAAGAACATTCAAGTCAAGTTCATCAAGGAGGGGTTTGCAAAGGGCGTTGCAGCGGGCGTCATGGGTTGGTCCGAGGAGGAGGTTGCATCAAATCTGATGAACCGCATCACCGCGTTCAGAGTTCAAGGCCTGGAAGATCCTGCCGGCATCCTGACGCGCGCAACCATTCTGCAAGTTGCCGAAGCGTACGAAAACTATGCGGTGGTGATTGGATTTCAGTTCAGCTCTGCCAAAGACCTGAAATGGAAGCGCGAGATGATCGCCAAGGGCTCCAAGATACTGCATCAGTATGGATATTATTTCGGAACCGACCCGCAGGCGCTGTTTGAGTACGAATTCATCGACAAGCTCGCCTGGACGCTTCAGCCGACCACCAACGCGATAGTTGAACCCGCAATACGCCACTGAAAACGACCATATTGCTGGTGATTGGTCATGCCACAATTGAAAGACAAAGTCGGTCGGTTTGCCGCGACGGGTCGCAGCTGCCAGAACTGGAAGCAAGACCAGGAGCTGGTCATCTCGCTGCTCAACAAGATCGCCATTTCCGACGGAGGTGCCGAGACCACGCTCAAACCACAAATGGTCGTGACGGGTCACGCCAGCGACAGCCTCTACAACTCGATCCTGTATTTCCAGCAAAAGAACTTCCCGGGCACGCCGGACGGCTATATTCGGCCCGGCGGGCCAACATTCACTCGGCTCGTTGACCTCGCGACCAAGGCAGCCGCCAAGCCTCCTCCTCCCAAGGGTCAATGGGATGGGATCGCGACGCCGTCCGTCGATGCCGCACTTCGCAAGGGCCTGCTCGACGATTCCAGGCTGGATTATGCGGAAGTGGTCGATATCATCAGGGCGACCGTCGCGGACGGCATGGTCACCGCATTCGAGCTGGACGATCTGACCACCATTGCAAACACCTCCAGAACGCTTTCTCCGACTTCGAAAAAGCTCATCACGCTCTTCGTCGGCGACGAAAAGAAGAAGTGGCTCGGGGTTGGTCCGTACGACCTCAGCTCGGATCAAAAGAAGCTCGCCGCGGAGATGGTCTGCGATTTCCTCAAGAACACAAGGACCACATTCTTTCCGAAGCTCGACCCGCACCGCGTCGGGATAGGCATTCTCAGGCGCATTGCGAAGCCGAGCCTCATCGATCAGGATCAAGCGAGCATGTGCGGCCCCTCCGCGCTGATGTTCAGCTACGCATCCGACAAGCCGGGACAATATGCGCGGTTCGCCATCGACCTGTATCAGAAGGGGCAGGCGAACCTCGGCCGCCTGCTGATCAAGCCGGGAAAGGACGTGAAGAACTACACACCGCCCTACTCGCTGGATCACGTCGATTGGCTGACATGCGCCTCCATTCGCGATTCCGAAAATTGGTTCCTCGATTTTGACGACACCGGCAGAATAAGCGATGCCGCGGGGATCACCTTGCCGAGCGAAATGGAGCAATGGTTCCGCAAGGCCGGATACCAGGACGTGCGCGAGGAGACCAATCTGAAATTCAGCAAAGGCCTCGACAGCGTCAACGAAGCCAACGCCCTGCTTGCCGGTGGATATCGCGTATGCCTGTTCATAAGCGCCAACATGATCGAATACGACGACCAGTCGAATGAAGGCTCCGTGTTGACGCGGCACTGGGTCGTCTTACGCGACAGGATACAAGTGTCGAACGGAAACGTGACGACAACGATCTTCACATGGGGCAAGGGAGACTACGCGATCCCGCATCCGGGCAAGGGTGGCGCCCAAAAGCCCCTCTCAATTGGGGATTTCCTTATGAATTATTACGGCTACGTTGCTGCCAAAGCGTGAGTGGTGAACGAGCGCGCTCACCACGCGTTGATGAATCACTTGGCACTCACGATCATCGATCGTCGGAGATATCGTCTACTGCACACAAAAAGATGCCGTGCCCGAAGGACACGGCAAGTTTCAGGGAGGATGAACCGGCCGACTTCCGGTGCATACCTGAGACCCCGGCTCCATCGTCGGTCAGGGCGCAATCTGAAAATCAGCGGCTGCTCGCCGCGGTGGTCACCATTTCAATGCGGCCGTGCGCACGGGATGATCCCAGAGCGCTGTGGACTCGCTGTCGAGCAGGCTCACGGTGAGCGAGCAGCCCGCCATGTCCAGCGATGTGACGTAGCTGCCGACCAGCGAACGGGCGATGCGCAGGCCCCGCTTCTCGAGCATCCGGCGCGCCGCGTTGTACATCAGATAGAGCTCGATCGACGGCGTGCCGCCGAAGCCGTTGACGAGCAGCAGCGCCTCGGTACCGGCGCGCGCGCCAAGATCGTCGGCGATCGCGGTGATCATCTCGGCGGCGATGGCGTCGGCCTGCGCAAGCTTGACGCGGCGGCGGCCCGGCTCGCCATGAATGCCGACCCCCATCTCCATCTCGTCTTCACCAAGTGCAAAGGTCGGCGTGCCCGCAGCCGGGACGGTGCAGCTAGTCAGCGCAACGCCCATCGAGCGCGTCTGTGCGTTGATGCGCTCGCCGAGCGCCACGCAGGAGATGAGATCGGCGCCTCTCTCAGCGGCGGCGCCGACGATCTTTTCGACAATCAACGTGCCGGCCACACCGCGCCGTCCGATACTGTAGGTCGACTTCTCGACCGCGACATCGTCATCGGTCACGATGGTGGCGGTGCGGCCTTCGGCGATCTCGGCCGCCATCTCGAAATTCATGCGGTCGCCGGCGTAATTCTTGACGATGAACAGGACGCCGGCATCGCCCGCGACCGCCTGTGCGGCCTCGACGATCTGGTCCGGCGTCGGCGAAGTGAACACCTGGCCGGGACAGGCGGCATCCAGCATGCCGTAGCCGACGAAGCCCGCATGCAGCGGCTCGTGCCCGCTGCCGCCGCCCGACACCAGCGCGACCTTCTTGCCGTTCAGCTCGCGGCGGCGAACGAATTTGCGCTCGGCGCCCAGCACGACCAGATCGGCGTGCGCGGCCGCGAAACCGTCAAGGCTTTCACCGAGCACGTTGTCGACCGCATTGATGAACTTCTTCATGGTGTCCTCCCGCCTCGTCCGTTCGGCGTTTCTCGCCTATTTTTCCCGCATGATGCCAATCAGTCGCCGCGTGAACTCCTGCAGCAGCGTGTCAAGTTCGGCGTTGCGCTTGGCGCTGCCGAGATCCGGCAGATGCAGCGTCAGCGTCCGCTCGTGCGAGCCTTCGCTCAGCCGGCCGACGCGGCGCGGATGCGCGCGGGCATAGGCGCGAAGGAAGGCGCTCTTCGCCTGTGGCGGGAAGTGGCAGACATCGAAGATCGTGTTGAGATGTTGCACCGGGATCGGCACCGGATAGGCCGGGTTGCTGATCTGGCTGACGAAGCTGCGGTTCTTTCCCATGGCATGGGCGAGCCGCAGCCGCATGCCGGACGGGCGGCTTTCGAGCACCTCCTTGAAGATGCGCTTGTAGACCGCAACCGCGCCGGCTTCGGGCGCGTCATCGGCCGCCGTATCAGCCAACGCTGCCTCCGCTGCTCAGCCGGTCGATGGTGTGCTTGATCTGCGCCAGCGCCGAGGGGTTCACGGACAATTCGCGCAGTCCGCAATTCAGCAATGCGGGCAGGCAGCGCGGATCACCGGCCATGTCGCCGCACAGGCTGACACTGATGCCGGCGCGGCGGCCGTGCTCCGCAGTCCGCGCGATCAGTTCGAGCACTGCGGGATGCAGAGGGTCCATCAAGGGGGCGAGAGCTCCGTTGGAACGATCGCAGGCCAGGACATATTGCGCGAGATCGTTCGAGCCGATCGAGAAGAAGGCGGCCTTGAAGCTAGATACCGCGAGGGCCGCCGCCGGGACCTCGACCATGATTCCCAGCTCGGGAAGCATTGCGGCAATGCCGTCCGCCTGCAAGCGCTGCACGATATCGGCGAACAGCTTCCGTCCCGCCTCGAGCTCATCCACCGAGGTGACCATCGGGAACATGACCTTGAGATTGCCACGCACCGCCGCGCGTGCCAGCGCGCGGAGCTGGACGGCAAAGATCTCAGGCCGGGCCAGGCACAGGCGCAGACCGCGCACCCCGAGGAACGGATTGGCTTCGCCATCCATCGTGAACCCGGGCACCGGCTTGTCGCCGCCCGCATCGAACGTGCGGATGGTGACGGGCCGCTGGCCGGCCCAGCGCAACACCGCGTCATAGGCCTGGAATTGGGTCTCCTCGTCCGGCGCGCTCCGGCCGGCGAGCAGGAATTCAGTCCGCATCAGGCCGATGCCGTCGGCATATTGCGCGTCGGCATGCTCGAGATCCTCGACGCGCTGGATGTTGATGAAGAGCTTGATCCGCTCGCCGCGCCAGGAGGCCGTCGGCCGACGCAGGATCGCGCGCGCGGATGCCCTGCTCTTGAGATGGCTGTCGCGCCGCTTCTCGAAAGTGCGGACCTGTTCGGCGTTGGGATCGAGCTCCAGCGTCGCGCCTTCGCCGTCGAGCAGCGCCGTGGTGCCGATGTCCGGAATGGAACCGAGCTGCACCACCATCGGGATGCCGCGCGCCCGCGCCAGCATCGCGACATGGCTGGTCGGGCTTCCGCGCAACAGCGCCAGGCCACCGCCGGCGGACCAGTCAATCTCGAGGAATCGCGATGGCGGCAAATCGTCGGCGCAGACCACGCCCCCGCTCGGGACCTTCAGCGGCTGCCCCTGGTCGCCACGCAGAATGTGGACCACGCGGTCGCGCAAATCCGCAAGATCGGAGGAACGCGCTTTCAGATAGTCGTCCGGCGCGGAATTGTAGTCGGCGATGTGCGCGTCGAGCGTCGAACGCCATGCAATATCGGCCGGACGTCCCTCGCCGATCGACGCGAAGATCGCCTCGATCAAATCCTCATCCTCCAGCAGCGCAACCTGAAATTCGAGAATCTGCGCAGCTTCGCCGCCGGCGCTGGCGGCAAGATCCGCGATCTGGCCACTCGCGACGTCGATCGCATTGCGCAAGGCCAGCGCCTCCTCGACCAGTGTGCCGGCCACACGCTCGCCGGCCGCGCCCGCGTCGACACGGACGAACGGGCCATGGGCAAAGCCGATCGAGGCGGTCCTGCCGCGGTAGGCCAGCCCTGCAGCGCCGCCCTGCATGCTATGGTGCTCCATCCGGGAAATCGCTTGCGATCAGATCGACCAGCGCCGCGACCGCGGCCTCGGCATCGCTGCCGGAGGCCTTGATCTCGATCGTGCTGCCGTGTGCCGCGCGCATTGCCATGATCTTGGCCACGCTCTTGGCATTGATCCATTCAGGCGCGCCCGCGACCCGCACCGAGATCTGAGCCTGGAATTTCTTGGCGAGCTTGGTCAGCTTGACCGCGGGGCGCGCGTGCATGCCAACCGCGTGCACCAACCGCACATTGCCGGTGAAGATCTGTTCGTCCGCTTTATCAAGCATGCTCATCATCCATCATCGCTTCGCCGCCGCCTCAGTCGGCAGAGAGTTCCTCGGCCACGGCCCTGACCTGGGCCAGCGAGCTGCCGCCCGCAGCTTCGGTCGCCGCCATGACGGCGCCCTCGACGATCGGCGCGTTGCAGACGACAACGAGATCGCGCCGCGCCGGCTCCAACATCTCGACCGCCATTTCACTGTTCGTCTCGGCGCCGCCGAGGTCGACAAGCACAGCAACGCCTTTTGACGACCAGGCGTCGTTGATGGCGTCGATGATCAACGGCACGCTGGTGCCGAGACCACCGTCGGGATTGCCGCCGCAGAAGGCGACCTTGACCTCGCTGCCGACCATTTGCCGCACCATGTCTGCGGTTCCCTTGGCGATGTCCCGGGAATGCGAGACGATCACGATCCCTACGGTGTCGGTCATTGCCGCGCCTCCAGGCCAGTGCATACAGCCTGCAGCAGAACGCAGCTCGATCGTGCCCCGGGATCGACATGGCCGACGCTGCGCGCGCCGAGGAACGACGCCCGGCCCTTGGTGGCTTGCATCGGCACCGTACGCTCGACCGCTTCAGCCGCGGTGCTGCGCACCCGCGCGATCAGATCGGGTTGGCCGGCGCCGGCTTTCAGCGTCTCCAGCACCGGAACGAGCACGTCGAGCATCGTCTTCTCGCCGGCCTGCGAGCGGCCGCGCGCGCTCACCGCGTCCACTCCGCTGCCGAACACGTCGGCGAGATCATCGGGCAGATGCTTGTCTTGCGACAGCGCCTCGCCCGCGGCGAGAAAGAAGCTGCCATAGAGCGGGCCGGAGGCGCCGCCAACCGTCATGACCAGGGTCTTGCCGATCGTCTTGAATGCCTCGTTGAGCGGCTGCGCCGAGATGGCATCGAGCTTGCCGAGCACGGCTTCGAAGCCGCGTTTCATGTTGGTCCCGTGGTCGCCGTCGCCGATCGCCTGGTCCAGGCTCGTGAGCTCCGGCGCGCTGGCGATGACCTGCTCGGCGGCCGCCTTGAGCAGCGACTTGAATGTCTCGGGTTGCACAGACATCTATCTGAACCTCTCGCTCCTCTATTGAACCATCGCGCCGATACGTTGCCCCGCACGGTCGAAACACAGCGGACGCACCAGTTGCAATTCAACCTCCTGGCCGGCCCGCAGCGGCTGATGCGGATCCGCGAGCGTCACCAGAGTTTCGCCCTTATAGTCGAGGTGAACGTGATTCTGCTCGCCGAGATGCTCGACGCGATGCACCCGGCCGACCATCCGCCCGCCGTTGCGCGCGGCGATCTGGAGGTGCTCGGTGCGAATGCCGACCGTCTCGGTTTCCGGCGGTATCGCCACATCGGACAGCAGCCGTGCGGGCAGGAAATTGATCTGGGGCGTCCCGAGCCGCGACGCGACATAGCTGCTGGATGGATTTTCGTAGATCTCCCTCGGCGTGCCGAGCTGAAGCAGCCAGCCGTCCTTGATCACGCCGATCCTCGATGCCATCGTCATGGCTTCGACCTGATCGTGGGTCACATACAAGATGGTCGCGCCGAGCTCGAGCTGGATCCGCTTCAGCTCGAGGCGAAGCTCGGCGCGAAGCTTTGCATCCAGCGACGACAGCGGCTCGTCCATCAGATAGATCGAGGGATCGCGCACCAGCGCGCGGCCGATCGCGACCCGCTGCATCTCACCTCCCGACAGGCGGGTGGCGCGATTATTCAGCTTGCTGGCGATGTGCAGGAGCTCCGCGGTCTGCTCGACGCGCTTGCGGATCAGCGGCTCCGGCACGCGCCGCGCCGGAGAGCGCAGCGGGAACGCGAGGTTGTCATAGACCGACAAATGCGGATACAGCGAATATTGCTGGAACACGAATGCGATGTCCCGTGCACCCGGCGGCTCACGCGTCACGTCGCGCCCCCCGATCATGACCGAACCGGCGTCGGGACCTTCGAGCCCGGTGATCAGTCGCAGCGTCGTGGTCTTGCCGGCACCGCTCGGCCCGAGCAGGACGAGGAATTCGCCGTCGTTCACCGTCAGCGAAAGGTCGCGCACCGCCTCCACCGCGCCGAAGCGCTTGCTGATATTGCGCAAGCTGACGTCAACCATGGCGCACGCCCTCCTCGCCGGCGGTCCTGATTGCAAGGCCGCTGCCGGCATCGAACAGTGAGAGCCGAACGGAGTTGAATTCGAGGCCGACCGTCTCTCCGATCCGCACCGAGGCGCTCGACGGCAGCCGCGCCGCGAGCCGCCCATACGCCGTGTCGATGGTGACGATCTGCGTCGTGCCGAGATATTCCGCGCCGAACACCTCGCCACGAACGGATCCGGCGTCGGTGAATCGAATATGCTCCGGGCGAACCCCGAGCGCCAGCGCAGCGCTGGCCCGGTCCTCGCGGATCTCGGGCACCGCGAGCCTGGCGTCGTGGAAATTGATCGCCCGGTCACCAGACCGCAGGCCGCTCTCGAAGCGCAGGAAGTTCATCGGCGGCGAGCCGATGAAGTCCGCGACGAACATGCTGGCGGGCCGGTCGTAGACCTCCTGCGGCGTACCGATCTGTTCCACGCGCCCCTTGTTCATGATTGCGATCTGGTCGGCCATCGACATCGCCTCGAGCTGGTCGTGGGTGACATAGACCGTGGTCGCCTTGATGCGATCGTGCAGGTCGCGCAGCTCGCCGCACATCAGATGACGAAACTCGGCGTCGAGCGCGCCCAGCGGCTCGTCCATCAGGAAGGCCTTCGGGCGCCGCACCATGGCGCGCCCGAGCGCGACGCGCTGGCGGTCGCCGCCGGAGAGCTTTGATGTCTTGCTCGACAGCAGATGCTCGATCCGCAGCATCCGCGCGGTCTCCTGCACCCGCTCGCGAATCTCGTGCCGCGCCATGCCCTGGCACTTCAGCGGGAAGCCGATGTTCTGCCCGACATTCATGTGCGGATAGAGCGCGAACAGCTGGAACACGAACGCGATGTCGCGGGCGGCGGCGCGGTGGAACGTGACGTCCTCCCCGTCGAGCAGGATCTTGCCCTCAGTCGGCAGCTCGAGGCCGGCAATCATGCGCAAGGTGGTGGTCTTGCCGCAGCCGGAGGGGCCGAGCAACGCGAAGAAGGTGCCGTCGTCGATGGTGAAGCTCGACCCTTCCACCGCGGTGAACTGATCGAACGACTTGCGAAGATTTTCGATGCGGATCTGAGCCATGGCCCTATTCCGGAAAGTGGCTGACGACGACGAAGCCGACCGTGCCGGCGAGAATCGTCACGAATGAATAGCTGTACAGATCGATCGAGAAAGGCTGCACCAGCATGAAGATGCCGCCTCCGATCAGGATCATCGCAACGACCTCCCAGCGCCCGCGGCTGAACAAGCGATGCACTGTCCTCTTGGTCCCCTTGGTCCCCTTGGTCCCCTTGGTCCCCTTGGCAACAACAGAACCGCTCATTTGCGCACCGCTCCGAAGGTGATGCCGCGCAACAGATGCTTGCGGAGCAACACAGTGAACATGACGATCGGGACAACGAACAGCGTGGTCGCGGCGGCAACCGCCGGCCAGTCCTGCCCGCCCTCGCCGATGATGAAAGGGATGAAGGGCGGCATGGTCTGCGCCTCGCCGCTGGTCAGCAGAACCGCGAAGGCGTATTCGTTCCAGGAGAAGATCAGGCAGAAGATCGCGGTCGCCGCAATTCCGGTGACGGCCTGCGGCAGCACCACCTTGCGCAGCGCCTGCAGTCGCGTGTAGCCGTCGACGAGGGCCGCCTCCTCGTACTCGCGCGGGATCTCGTCGATGAACCCCTTGAGCAGCCAGACCGCGAGCGAGACGTTCACGGCGGTATAGAGCAGGATCATTCCGAGCCTGGTGTCGGTCAGGTTGAGCTGCCGGTACATCAGATAGATCGGGATCGCGACCGCGACCGGCGGCATCATCCGCGTCGAGAGAATGAAGAACAGGAGATCGTCGGCCAGCGGAATGCGGAAGCGCGAGAAGGCGTAGGCCGCGAGCGTACCGAGGAAGACGGCGAGGAAGGTCGAACCGAACCCGATGATCAGCGAGTTGACGAAGCGGGGGACGACTTTGGACGGTCCGGCAATGACCATGTCATGCTTGCGGACGAGCTTGTCATACCAGGTTTCCGGCGGCGGCAACTTGGCGATGAAATCAGGTGTCTGGCGGGTGCGCACCGTGAACAGGTTGACATAACCTTCGAGCGTCGGCTCGAAGATCACCTTGGGCGGATAGGCGATGGCATCGCTTTGCGACTTGAAGGCGGTGGCAACGATCCAGACTAGCGGCAGGATCGTGATCAACGCATAGAGGATGACGAGAGCACCAGCGAATGCCTTGGTGCGCGGCGAGGCCTCGACGATCGAGTGTGCGCTGGATCTGGCCAGGACGGATTTGGCTACGGCAGCGGTCATCGTTGCTTCACCTTGTTGAGCGCTTTGACGTAGATGTTGGCGGCACCGAACACGGTCACGAACAGGATGATGGCAAGCGCGGAGGAATAGCCGGTGCGCCACTTCTCGAATGCCGCGCGCTTGAGGGTGATCGATACGAGTTCGGTGGTCGACCCCGGCCCTCCCGAGGTCAGCAGGTTGACCATGTCGAACATCTTGAAGTTCTCGATCGCGCGAAACAGTACCGCCAGCATCAGGAACGGCACCGTCATCGGCAGCGTGATCGACCAGAACTGCCGCCAGGCCGAGGCACGATCGACCTCAGCCGCCTCGTAGATATAGTCCGGGATCGAGCGTAGCCCGGCGAGACAGATCAGCATCACGTACGGCGCCCATATCCAGGTGTCGACGAGCACGATGGTCCATGGCGCGAGCGCGACCTGCCCTGTCATGCTGAACGAGCTCGGCGGCACACCGGTGAACAAGCTGATCAGATAGTTGAACGGGCCGATCTGCGGCTGCAGCAGCAACGTCCAGAAATTGCCGACAACCGCCGGCGACAGCATCATCGGCAGCAGGATGATCGTGGTCCAGAAACTGTGGCCGCGGAACTGACGGTTGATCAGAAGCGCGAGCCCAAAGCCGACCACGACCTGCAAGGCGACCGAGCAGATCACGAATTGTGCGGTGGTCTGGAGCCGGAACCAGACGTCCTCGTCGTTGAGTATGTCGCTGAAATTGTCGAGCCCGACAAACCGCAGCGGCAGATAGGACATGCTGAGGTTGAGGCTGGTGAAGGACAGCCGGATCATCCAGACCAGCGGGAAGATGTTGATCGCGAGCAGCAGCGCAATCGTCGGCGCGACGAACAGCCACGCGATGGTCCGGTCGGACAGACCATGGCCGCGGCGCGCGGCGCGGGATTTGGCGGGCTCGCTCACGCCCGGGATCGTAGCATGATCGGGTTGCAGGATCGTCGTCATCTTGTCCATCGGCTGGGCTGGTTCGGCTTCCCCGAGGCTGACCTCGGGGAAGCCAGTTCAGTTGGGACGCGGAGTTCGGGCTATTGTGAGGAGGCGACTTCCTTGCCCTGTTCCTTGAACACCTTGGTCCAGTCCTTGACCAGGAGATCGAGCGCCTGCTGCGCCGTGCCCTTGTCGGCGACGACGTAGTCATGCACCCGCTTCTGCATATCAAGCAGCAGCTGGGCGTAGGACGGCTCGGCCCAGAAGTCCTTGACGATGCCCATCGACTCCAGGAATTGCGGCGCGAACGCTGCGCTCTTCGGGAAGTCCGGCGCGTCGACCACCGCCTTGAGCGCCGAGTAGCCGCCGATCTGCCACCATTTCTGCTGCACGGCGGGCTGCGCGAACCACTTGATATAGGCGAGCGCGTCGTCCTTGCGGTCGGAGGTCGCAACCACCGAGATACCCTGTCCGCCGAGTTGGGTGAAGTGCCCGTTCGGGCCGGCCGGATTGACGAAGAAGCCGATCTTGTCGCCGCCGACATTCGGATCCTTGTAGAGGCCGGGGAAGAAGGCGAACCAGTTCATCTGCATCGCCACCTGGCCCGACTTGAAGGCATCGAGCCCTTCCTGCATGTAGGCGTTGGTCATGCCCGGCGCGGTGCAGCACTTATAGAGCTCCTTGTAGAACTCGAGCCCCTTGGCCGCCTCGGCGGAATTGACGATGCCCTGCATCTGGTACGGCTTCTTCGGATTGTCGTAGCTGAAGCCGTAATTGTAGAGCACGTTGGTCACGCCCATCGTGATGCCTTCGGAGCCGCGCTCGGTGAAGATGTAGGCGCCATAGACCTTCTTGCCGTCGATCTCGCGGCCCTGGAAGAACTCCGCGATCTGCTTCAACTCGTCATAGGTTTTCGGCGGTGCCAGATCACGACCGTACTTGGCCTTGAAAGCCGACTGAATGTCGGGCCGCGAGAACCAGTCCTTGCGATAGGTCCAGCCCACCGCGTCGGCCATCGCCGGCAGCGCCCAGTAGTTCGGCGAGTTCTTCGGCCACTGCGAATAGCCGACGACGGTCGCCGGGACGAAGTCGTCCATCGAGATCTTCTCCTTGGCGAAGAAGTCGTTGAGCTTGACGTACCACTTGTTCTCGGCGGCGCCGCCGATCCACTGGCTGTCGCCAATGATCAGGTCGCAGAGCTTGCCGTGGGAGTTGAGCTCGTTGAGGAAGCGATCCGCGTAGCTCGTCCAGGGGACAAACTCGTACTTCATCTCAATGCCGGATTGCTTGGTGAAATCCTTGCCGAGTTCGACCAGCGCGTTGGCCGGATCCCATGCCGCCCAGCACAGCGTGAGCTGCTTACCCTGGGCCGCAGCTTGGCCTCCGCCAAATATCCCCAGCAGCGCCGCCCCGAGAACCGTGGTGGCCGCTGAGCTTCTCAGCCAATTGAATGTTCGCATATCCGTTTCCTCTCTCGTTGAAGCATCCAACCCGCTCGGCGCGCTCTGCCGGAGCGACGCCAAGACCCTGAAACCGAGTTTGAGGAGCGACGAGTGAAGGACGAGACGGACCGTTGCCGGAGACGGCTCCGGCATTGGCTTGGGCTCCTCCTGCACATCGGCGCTCGATGCGCGATGTTTAGTTTTTTGTATTACTAAACGTAGTACTAAAATTTTTGAGCCGTCAAGCCGGTTCTCGCGACCCTGGCGAAAATATTCGCGACGCTCGCACGGGCAAGCGCCGACGTTTGCAATGCAACAAAATGTCCGAGATTTACAGCGAATGTGACGGACCACGATTGCCGATCTGGTCCGACCGACGCAATTCGGCCCGTCCCGACAACAGGAAAGCCGGAAGGTTAGCCACAGCCGGTATGTTTAGTACGATACTTTACTGAACGTTCAACAAAACGATTGAGAGCGCAAGCAGTCTCGCCGGCAATGTCTTACAGCAACACGTGTGGATCGAGATACTTGATCAGAGTTCCGCCGGCACCATCTGCTCCGACTTCGAAAGCGCCCGTTGAGTACTGTCCCAGGAGAGCGATATGAGCTGTGTGGGTACCATCGCTTATGCTGAGCATTCCCCCGTCGCCCGCCGCATTTGCGGCATAACTGGCCGTCGTTCCTGCACCTGACAGAATATCGGCCAGGTCGAGTTGATCGTCCGAGTTTAGACCGACGATGGACCCCGTGAAATTGACGGAATGATCGAGCTTCAGGGTTCCGATGGCATCAAAGTCAAACTTCACGTCGGTTGATGCCATGCTGCGCAGTTCGAGCGTTGCGGTGCCACTAATCTGCGCCGCGCCCCCGCTGACATCGTGATTGGCAATGATGTTGCCGCCGTTAGCCCAGAGCAGACCGGAGTTGGTGACCGCGCTGTCGATCACCAAACCGCCGGGGCCGGTCGCCTCCAGGGTACCGGAATTGATGACCGCGTTCTCTCCGGTATCGATCTCCAGCGCATTGGCCCCGGTCGCGACGATCGTACTTTGGTTGATCAGCGTCATCGTGCCCGCGCCGAGCTGACCGGCGCCGGAAATCGTATTGTCGACGTTCGTCAGCGTCACATCGGAAACCGCACCGCTGACGACATTTCCGATGTTGTCGGACAACAGCATGTGACCGCCGCCTTCAAGCGATATGCCGTGCTCGATGAGCCGCAGGTCGGTCTCACTGCCGGTCGAACCCAGCGAAATTGTTCCTGTATTGTGGATGATGCCGGACAACGGCAGGATTGCGCCATCGCTGATGGTCATCGTGACAGAGTTCTCGACCACGGGTGTCTGATCGAATACGAAGTCGTCGGCCGAGAGCGAGCCGGCGTCGATACCGTCCAATGTGATTGTTTGACCATCACCCAGCGTGATCACGGCATTGCCCGCCGCGTTATTCGCCGTATGCGCCTGGATATCGGCGAACGCCGTGAACTCGGCGTAGCCGATCAAGTCAATCTTGTCGTACATCAGATCGAAACTGTAGACGACATCGTGTCCGATCGGCTGCGAGAACACGAGCAGATCGTTGCCGCCCGAGGCGGTGAGATTATCATCGCCGGAGATGGCAAAAATCGGATTGCCCGGTGCGTAAGCTTCGACGTTGTCGAGAACGGTTGCTCTTCCGGTGCTGCCGTCGGCATTTATCCAGCTCTCCGTGACATTGAGCACGAGAGCACCGGCATAGGACGACGGCGTTGTTACGGTTAGCGAACCGATGTCATTGGTCACCACCGTCCACGAACCGTCTGAATTGTGTGTTCCTCCGCTGATGGTCCAATCGGATGGAGCCCCTGCTATGGTGAGGGACACCTCGCCGTGGTTTCCGGTGGGATCGGCAAAACCTAGGTTGATGGGTTCTCCCGCGACGCCCGCCGGTGCCTTATGAGTCTGGGAGGACGAATTTCCCACAGCATCGGTTATTGTCACGGTTATGGAGTCGTTTTGAAGGTTTGCTCCATTGTCGATGCTGTTGAAGGTCCAGGTGGTGCCATTCTTGGTGATCGAGGCCCACGTCAAGTCTCGATTTTGCGAGTTGTCGAAAATCCTGAAAGTGGCATTTGGATCGTCGATCCCGGTTACGACGATGCGCTTGCTCGAACCGCCCGATGTTACGTAGGACCAGCTCGAGAAAGTCGGTTCCTGGCGGTCGATGGAGACGGTGTCAGATCCCGCGCCGCCGAGATTGCCGGCGGCGTCGGTGTAGCTGCCCGCCGTCACCGACACCGATCCGGCCGCAGAGACGCCATCGGTTGCCGTGAAGGTGGCGTGATAGTGCGTGCTGTCGTCCTGCGTCAGGCCGCTGATCGTGCCATTGGTCGTCGTAATATCGGCGGCCGTGAAGCTGGCGCCTGGCGCCTCGCTGAAGGTGAAGGTCACGTTCGAGCTCGGCGTGCCGTCGCTCAGTGACGTGGCGACGATGTCCACCGCGACGGTCGGGTTGAGCCGATCGATGGCGACCGTGTCAGACCCGGCGCCGCCGAGATTGCCGGCGGCGTCGGTGTAGCTGCCCGCCGTCACCGACACCGATCCGGCGGCAGAGACGCCATCGGTTGCGGTGAAGGTCGCGTGGTAATGCGTGCTGTCGTCGTGCGTCAGGCCGCTGATCGTGCCATTGGTCGTCGCAATGTCGGCGGCCGTAAAGCTGGCGCCCGGCGCCTCGCTGAAGGTGAAGGTCACGTTCGAGCTCGGCGTGCCGTCGCTCAGCGACGTGGCGACGATGTCCACCGCGACGGTCGGCGGTGTCGTGTCGATAATTTGCGCAGTGGCTGTCCCGGTGCCGACCACCAGATGCTCGAAGTTTCCGCCCTCGGTCCCCGTGATCGTCGCGGTCAAACTCGACGAGTTGGGGGTGCTAACGACCAGTGTGCCCGCGGTCTGGCCGTTGGCGATGGTGATGTCGCCCTGGTCGGTATGCACCGTGGTGATGCCTTGCGAGGCGTTCGACAGCGTCGCCGTGAACGTGATGGTTGGATCATGGTCGGTCACGTTCGACGTGGAGAGGTTGACTGCCGCATCGGTGACGGTGTCATTGACATGGGCCGTCGCGGACCCGGTCCCCACCACCAGGTTCTCGAAGTCGCCGCCCTCGGTCCCGGTGATGTTGGCGGTCAGACTCGTGGCGTCGTTGTAGACGTCCTCGCCATTGCCCGAGGCGAGCACCAGCGTGCCCGTAGTCTGGCCGTTGGCGATCGTGATGTCGCCCCGGTCGGTATGCACCGTGGTGACGCCTTCCGAGGCGTTCGACAGTGTTGCCGTGAACGTGTAGTTGGCGACCGCGCCTTCCAGCACCGTCGAGGCACTGAGGTTCACCGTCGCATCCGTGATGGTGTCATTGACCTGCGCCGTCGCAGATCCGGTGCCGACGACGAGGTTCTCGAAGTTGCCGCCTTCGGTCCCGATGATGTTGGCGGTCAGCGACGATGCATCCTGATAGACGTCCTCGCCATTGCCCGAGGCGATCACCAGCGTCCCAGTGGTCTGGCCGTTCGCGATCGTAATGTCGCCCTGGTCGGTATGCACCGTGGTGACGCCTTCCGAGGCGTTCGACAGTGTCGCCGTAAAGGTGTAGTTCGCGACCGCTCCTTCCAGCACCGTCGAGGCGCTGAGATTGACCGTCGCGTCAGTGACGGTGTCGTCGACATGCGCGGTCGCTGCCCCGGTGCCGACGACCAGGTGCTCAAAATTGCCGCCCTCGGTCCCGGTGCTGTCTCTTATACACATCTGACGCTGCCGACGATCGCATAAGTGTAGATCTCG
>NZ_JBXEJO010000088.1:0-38549 GCF_056837965.1 Bradyrhizobium ferriligni | reverse complement strand
ACTTATGCGATCGTCGGCAGCGTCAGATGTTTATAAGAGACAGCCCCAACCCTCCCCCGCAAGCGGGAGAGGGAGCGCACCGCCTTCGCGGCCGCCATTCGACCTGATCTCACCATGCCTCAACCGAACAACCGCATTAGCAGGGCCTTGCCGACCGGCGCCGCACGCACGCCTTGGAAGGCGCGGACATATTCGCCGGCATAGAATGCGCGCACGACATTGACCCGCGTCGCCACCGCATCCTCGAAGCGGACGCCGAAGCCGTCGCGGGTGCGCCGGACCACGGTCGCGGCCACGTTCTGTCCGTAGACATTGCATTTGATCAGGGAACCGATGGCGGGCGGGACGGGATCGATGAAGCGCGCGCCCGAGATCGAGATGTCGGCCATCCGGATCAAGCGCATCTCGCCGCCGTGATGGATCAGGATCGGCTCGTCGCGTTCGAACCGCTCGGCCTTGCGGCGCCGCGGCTGCTCGATGCAGATGAAGCACACGATCGCGAGCACGACGCAATTGTACAGGCTCCAGGCCAGCGCCAGCCCGCCATAGGCGATGCTGTCGCCGCGCAGATGCAGGATGAAGGCATAGGCGATCGCCAGCAGCGTGATCAGCAGGGCGGCGCCATAGAGCCGCAGCAGCGGCCATTCGATGAAGCGGCGATTGCGGTCACCGCCCTTGGCCGTCACCTTGAACTTGTGGCCCTGCGGCCTGGCGAGGCCGGTCACGACCGCCTTCAACACCGCGGGCGCCGCGATGTATTGCGACACGTCGGTCATGATCGCGAGCGAGCGGCCGCGCGAGATCCAGGCCATCGTGAAGGCGTGCCAGACATAGAACGGCAGGAAATATTTCAGCAGCTCGAACAGGTCGGCATGGACCGCCTTGATCCCGAACAGCAGATAAAGCCACGGCACGATCAGGCCGAAAACCTTGGTGCCATAGACCGCCGCCCAGCTCATGAACGCGTCGACCAGCGACAGCCGGTCCATGAAGGCAAGCTTCGATTGCCGCGAGAACGGCCCGCTGCGGCCGCGGAAGATCTGCATGAAACCGAGACACCAGCGCCCGCGCTGCGTGATGTATTCCTTCAGTCCCTCCGGCGCGAGGCCGATGGTCAGGCGCTCGTTCAGATAGACCGTGCGCAATCCCTTCTCCTTCAGGCGCAGCGTGACGAGGTAATCCTCCGTCACCGAATCGGTCGGGAAGCCGCCGATCTGCATCAGGCCGGAGAAGCGGATCAGCGACGAGGTGCCGCAGCAGAACGCCGTGTCCCAGGCATCCTTGGCCGGCATCAGGATATCGAAGAAGAAGCGCTGCTCGTCGGGCCACACATCGGTCGCCGCGAGATTGGTCTGGATCGGATCCGGGTTGATGAAGTGCTGCGGCGTCTGCACGACGCCGACGCTGCCGTCCTGCATCAGGCTCATCGCCCGGGTCAGGAAATCCGGCATCGGGACAAAATCCGCATCGAGGATCGAGATGAACTCCGGCCGCTCAGCCAGCCCGGAAACGTGCTGGAGCGCATGATTGATGTTGCCGGCCTTGGCGTGGCGGTTGTCCGGGCGGGCCAGATAGTTGCAGCCGAGCTCCTGGGCGAGCCGGCGCAGCCAGAGCCTGCGCCCGTCGTCGAGCACCCAGACGCGGTAGTTCGGATAGTTCAGCCCGGTCGCGCCGATGATGGTGCGCTCCAGGATCGCCTTCTCCTCATTGTAGGTGCAGATGAAGACGTCGACGAGCGGCGCATCCGCGCTCACTCTGGATCGACGCAGGATCGCATTGACCTCGGGTGAGCGGTCGATGGTCCGGCTGAGGAACAGCAGCGACAGGCACACCGCGATCATCGAGGCCGCCTCGGCCGCAACGAAGGGATAGCCGACCAGCGCGTCGGCGGTGAGGCCCGGAGGCGGCAAAGTGTGGGTCACCCGCCACGCGAAATAGTGGACCAGCAGGACGAACGACATGCCGGTCATCATGACGCGGGCCAGGATCTGCTCGCGGTGGAGCAGGGGCAGGATTGCAAGACAGGCGCCGAAGGCGACCAGCCCGGGCGCAAATGCCGCCATCATGACTTTGCCGCGTCCGCGTTGAACACCACGCGTCCGGTGCGGCCGACCGCGCAATCCTTGCCCGTGGTGTCGAGCGCCGGCATCGAGACCGTCACCCGATACGGCTCCTTGTTCAGCGCATCCGGATTGATCGCGAGGTTCGCGGGCGCGCCCGACGCGCCGGTGAGATTGACGATCTCGCCCTGCAGCGCGGCGCTGCCGTCATTCGGCTCGAAGCTCGCCTGCTCGCCGAGCTTCAGCCCGTTGTAGACGCTCTCGGTGACGTTCGCGGTGACCACCGCACCGCTGCAGTCGAGCAGCTTGAGCAAGGGCTGCCCGGCCCTGACGTCCTCGCCAGGCGAGGTCATCATCTCCCAGATGCGGCCGCCGACCGGGGCCTTGATGTCGGCTTCGGCCCGGTTGACGTAGTGCAGCTGCTCGGCGGCGATCTCGTGGGTCAGCCAGTCGATCTCGGCATCGGCATGCGCCAGATCGGCGCGCAGGTCGCTGACGCGCTGGCGCATCTCCTCCTCGCGCTGCACGGAGCTCGGCCGGTCATTGTAGCTGTCGCCGAGATAGGTGCCGTTCCTTGCCGCGGTGAGCTCGACCTTGGCGGCGTCGAGGCGCCGCCGAGCGCCGATTTCGGTCTGCTGCGAGATCGCCTGCTCGCGCGTCAGGCGGGCCATTTCGACCGTCGATACGCTGCCCGATTTGATCAGCGACGACGCCCGCTCGACGGCGGCCACGGCCTCCTCCCGCCGCGCGGCGGCGGCCTCGATCGCGGTCTGGATTTCGGCGATCCGGGCCTCGAGCTGGAGGATGCGGCCGTCACGGAACTGGCCGGCCTGGCGGGCAAGATCCTGTTGCGCCGTCTCGGCGGCCGCAAGCTTGGCGGCCAGACTCGGGCGCTCATTTTCCAACCGGGACATCTGTCGCCGGAGATCATCGAGCCGCGCGCGATCGCCGCGCGCGTTGACGACATGAAGGATCGCGTCACCCTCGCGAACCACGCTGAGCTGCGTGGATTTCTGCGGCTTCGCGCTCACGGTGCCATCGATCGGTGACCGCAAGGTCACGATCCTGGCATTGACCACGGCCTCCACGCTCGACGTCTGCAACACGGCCCTGAGCGGCAGCCATCCGAAGATGGCGACGATGGCAAGGCCGATGCCGACCTTGAGCAGGCGGCGAACTATCCGGCCTGAGCCTGCGGGCGCTTCGGGATGGGGAGCGCTATCGCTGATCGGCTCGTCATGCTCCGGCTGCAGCCGTTCCTGCAGATCGCGCTGCAATCCCCGTGCGCCCTCGGCCTCTTCCCTGGCGACGGAATTGTTGGCTTCGGGAAGCGGCTTGTGCTGCTGTGCCTGATTCATGATGACCGGCCCCTGATCTGTCAGTGCGCGAACCAACGCACAGCTCTGCAGAGCGATGCCGTTGCCGGACAGATCCAATAATCAGGTGCTTCAAAAGCGGCTAAAGCGAAGGGGGCATCTTTCGAAAAAATTGCCGCAATTTGCCGTGGTCGGGACCCTGGCGCGGGAGCCGGGCGTCGACGGGTCGTTCCCGGTGCGCCATTACGCAGCTGAGGGCGCCTGCAGGACTGAGCCCGGAATCCATCAGGCCGGGGCTAGGCGGGAATGGATTCCGGGCTCTCACGGAGGCTGTGATCGGACCCGTCTTGCGCGACCCAGGCGTGAGCAGCCAGCGCTTCGGTCCCGGCAGCCTGCCGGACTTCGAATTCAGGGCCGGCTACCGCCCTGAATCCGGCACGTCGAATTGCGGCTGCAGCGCCGCCAGGCTCGCTCCCAGCAAGGCCAGATAGTTGGCCTGACAGACCACAACGCCCAGATCGAATGCGTCCAGCAGATCGATCCACGGGCTGTCGGCCAGCGTGCTTGCTGTTTGCTTGCCACCATCGATAACGGAAGGCTGGAAGCTGCGATCGCGTCTCCGAGGCCTTGCCAAGTGGTCGACGTCGTCGGAGCAAACGATCAGATGCAGGCGCGCGCTGGGCATTTCAATCTCCGTCTCTGATTGGCGATTGCTGAACCCCGGAAATCTCTACCGTCATCGAGTTACCCAATAAGCGTAGTCACCGGGATGGAACGGGCCATTGAACGGAGGTTGATCCGACCGTTACATTCGGTGGGGACGACTCATACTTGAGTTTAGGTCGCAACCTGGACCTGAGCGCGCTCGACGGCTTCGCGTTCTGCGCGATCTCACGGATGTGGACCGCCAAAAAGGCCGGCGTGATCCCGTCCGGACGGCAAGAAAGCTGCTAATGTACAGTCTGTTGGGAGGGCGACGTTGTCGCCGCTGATGGTAGCAGTCACCTAGCGACGCAGCGCGGCCCATGATGATGGCCAAGTGCCGGTGCTGCCGATGATCCGCGACCCGACCACGAAGTCCTGGTCGGCCGAGCAATGGCTGCTCGGCGGCATGGTGCTGGCCTTGGCGGCAACCTGCATCGGGCTGTTGCTTGGTCCGCAGCCGGCAGCTTCCGCCCACCTGATTGCCCTGGCGCTGCTCGTCGCGTCGCTGACCGCCGCATTGCTGATGATCCGCCTGGTTGGCCGTTCGCAAAGGCGGATGGAAGCCATGTTGCGCGGCCGAGCTAGCGGCGAGGAGCGCGCGATGGAGGCGCTGCGCAACAGCGAAGCGCAATGGAAGGAGGTATTCGAACACAACCCGGTCATGTACTTCATGGTCGACGCAACGGGCCTCGTGCTGTCGGTCAACACGTTCGGCGCGGCACAACTCGGCTACACCGTCGACGAACTGCTCGGACAATCCGTGCTGCGGGTCTTTGCCGCCGAAGACCGGGATATGGTCCAGCGCAACGTCGCGGCATGCCTCGACAACATCGGCCAGACCCACAATTGGGAGATCCGGAAGGTCCGCAAGGACGGTTCACGGCTTTGGGTTCGCGAAAACGCCAAGGCCGTGCGGCGGCTGGGCGATCAGCTGATCGTGCTGATCGCATGCGAGGATATTACCGAACGAAAGCACGCCGAAAATGCGCTGCAGCAGAGTGAAATGTATCTGACCGAAGCCCAGCGATTGAGCCACACCGGCAGCTTCGGCTGGCACGTCGCCAGCGGCGAGATCATCTGGTCCGAAGAGACGTTCAGGATCTTCGAATTCGACAGGGCTCCTTCCATCACACATGCCACGGTGCTGCAGCGCGTCCATCCGGATGATCGCGCCCGCGTGCAACGGACCATCGACCGCGCCTCGCTCGACGGCAACGACTTCGAGCACGGCTATCGATTGCTGATGCCCAATGGGGCGATCAAGTTTGTTCACGCGAGGGCGCATGCGGTGACGAACCTTTCGGGCGACACCGAATTTGTCGGAGCGGTCACCGACGTGACCGCCCGCAAGCGAGCCGAGGCGGAATTGCACGAAGCGCAAGCCAACCTCGCGCACGTCACGCGCGTGACGGCGCTCGGCGAGCTCGCCGCATCGATCGCCCATGAAGTGAACCAGCCGCTCGCCGCCGTGGTCACCAATGCCGCGGCATGCCTGCGGTGGCTCAACCGGGCGGCCCCCGATCTGAACGAAGCCCGCGGCGCGGTCAGGTCGATCATCAGCGACGGCAACCGCGCGGGCGAGGTGATCCAGCGCGTCCGCGCGATGGTGAACAAGACGACCGATCAGAAGGCGTCGCTCGACATCAATGACGTCATCAACCAGGTGATCGGCCTGGTGCAGCATGAACTGCAGAGCCATCTCGTATCCTTGCAGCTCGACCTCGCTCCCGCGCTCCCGTCGGTCGTCGCCGACCGTATCCAGCTGCAGCAAGTCATCCTCAACCTGGTCCTCAATGGCATCGAGGCCATGCAGCCGGTCACGGACAGGCCGCGGGAACTCGTGATCCGGACGCGCCATGATGAGGCCGGGCAGATCGTGGTCACGGTCACCGACTGTGGTGTCGGGATCGCCGCCGAGAATGCCGAACGGCTGTTCGACGCCTTCTACACCACCAAGGCGAGCGGCATGGGAATGGGATTGTCGATCTGCCGATCGATCGTCGAGGCCCACCGAGGCCGCCTGTCCGTGGCCGCAAACATCGGCCCCGGCACGACGTTCCAGTTCACCTTGCCACTGCGCGAAGAGGATCATGCATGGTGACCGGGCGCGCCGCATCGCCTTCGGGCCTGGCAAGCGCCGAAGATCCAATCGTCTTCGTCGTCGACGACGACGCGTCCGTGCGCGACGCACTGAGCAATCTGTTCCGATCCGTCGGCTTGCGGACCGCAGCGTTCGGCTCGGCGCATGAATTTCTGCAGCGCAAGCCCCCGGATGTCCCGAGCTGCCTGATCCTCGACATCAGGCTGCCGCGGGTGAGCGGGCTGGACTTTCAGGCGGAGTTGGCGAAGGTCGGCATCCACATTCCGATCATCTTCATGACCGGCCACGGCGATATCCCGATGACGGTCAGGGCCATGAAGGCCGGCGCGGTCGACTTCCTGACCAAGCCGTTTCGCGATCAGGACATGCTGGATGCCGTCACGACAGCGATCGAGCGCGACCGGAATCGTCGCGATGAGGCCAAGGTTCTCGCAAACCTGCGCGCCGCCTTCGCGACCCTGACGCCGCGTGAACGCCAGATCATGAGCCTCGTCACCGCGGGGCTCATGAACAAGCAGGTCGCCGCGGAAATCGGCGTAGCCGAGATCACGGTCAAGATCCACCGCGGGCACATCATGCGGAAGATGGCGGCGAAATCGTTGCCCGACCTGGTCAGGATGGCACAGATGCTCGGCATCGGGCAGGCATCCGGCGGGGCGCAAACCTAAGTATGATTCTCCGGCCCCGATTGGCGACGCACTGTGGTCGGCACAAGATCGCACCACCAGGGGCCCCTCCGGGCCGGGAAAACCTCCTTGCCAAATCCGCCAGTGATATCAATCATCGACGATGACATGTCGGTTCGCGCCGCGACCGACAACCTCGTCAGGTCGCTGGGCTACGCGGTCGAGACCTACGCGTCGGCCGAGGAATTTCTGCACTCGCCTCGCCTGAACGACACATCCTGTGTGATCGCGGATGTCAGGATGCCGGCCATGAGCGGGCTCGACCTGCAGAGCCACCTGATTGCCAGCGGACGCCGCTTTCCGTTCATTTTCGTCACGGCGTTCTCCGTCGAAAGCGATCGCATACGGGCACTGAAGGCTGGAGCGATCTGCTTTCTGAGCAAGCCCTGCGACGGGGACGTCCTGATCAAATGCCTCGATACCGCCCTCGCGCAGCACAGCACAGCGCCGGGTGCGTGAGTTGAATCAGCCATCACCGGGCCGGCTATACGCAAGGATGATGCCACAAAACATCTGGACAAGTTGCGCATGGATGGCGGCGGCGCGAGAGTTCGCATCGTCGTCCTTCGGGAAGATCGACGGCAAGGACAGCACCAGACATTTTGATTGGCAGATGGCAATTCCTCGGAGGGAGGTCGCCATGCGTGCGGAACCGCGCTGCGCCCAGTGTGACAGCGAAGAGCCCAAGATCATCTGTTTGCGAAATCCGGCGGGTGAACGCTATTGCGGACGCCTGTGCCTTTACAAAGGTCAGGAGAATTTCATCCGCTGGTTCACGCGTTCGAATGCGGAGGCAGTGTCATGACAGCCCGTTGCGGAAACCCGGGATGCAAACGGCCCTTCGGGCTGATCCGGCATAGCTGGTATTTTGAGCAGTTTTGCTCGACGAAGTGCCGCGACGTCCACAAGCGGCAGCTGGAGCGCAACAAGGCCTATTGGAAGTGGCTGTATCCCTTCCCCAGAACCGGCCCCTCATCGAAAAGCCGATCTGACAGCGAGTGCCAACAGCGCTTGAGGGAATCTTCATGACGACGGTCGATGCGATGCTGGCAGGAGCGATCCTCGCGTGGGTGCCCTCGTTCGTTGTGTTCCTCTATATCGTGCGCGATCTGCGCAACATGCCCCGCGAAGATCTCGATTGATCGGCGCACCGGCTGCTGAAGTGGGCCGCTACACCTCCACGCCTTCGTGACGCAGCAGCCAGCGCTTGCGCTCCAGCCCGCCGCCATATTTGACCAGCGAGCCGTTAGCGCCGATCAGGCGGTGGCAGGGCACGACGACGCTGATCGGGTTGGAGCCGTTGGCATGACCGACCGCGCGCATCGCGTTCGGCGCGTTCAGTTTCGCCGCCAGCGCGCCGTAGCTCATGGTGGTGCCCGGCGCAATCTTCGGCAGCGCGTGCCAGACCTTCTGCTGGAACGGCGTGCCGGCGACGCGCCATTCGACATCGGTGAGCCGATCGAGATCGCCCTTGAAGTAATCGCCGAGCGCCTTGCGCATCGCAGCCGGCGCGCGGCCGTCCCGCAGCGTCACGGCGCCATAATGCAGCCGCAGCAGGTCGAGCATGCGCCCTTCATAGTCGTCCCAGTCGAGCGCGCGTAGCACGCCGTCATCATCGGTCACCAGCAGCGCGGTGCCGATCGGGGTCTTGAGGCGGTCGAGGTTGAAAGTCGTTGCAGTCTCGCGGTCGGCCATCGTCATCGCTCTCGGAGTTGCTCGGCATACAATTCACCGCTCGCATGCTAGCGTCCACCCGAATTCCGGTTAGAGCATTTTTGAGCGAAGTGGACACCGGTTCGCGTGAAGAAAACGCGTCAAAACAAGAATTTTGAGCTTCGGTTCTGGTTCAATCAGAACCGAAGCTCTGGGGGGATCGTAATATGCTGTTGCTTGCCAATGCTCTGGTCGCGGTGGTGGCCGCGCTGCACATCTATTTCCTTGTGCTCGAGATGTTCCTGTGGACCAGGCCGCTCGGGCTGAAGACCTTCCGCAACTCGATCGAGAAGGCAACGGATTCTGCGGTGCTCGCCGCCAATCAGGGGCTCTATAACGGCTTCCTCGCCGCCGGACTGATCTGGGGTCTGGTGCACGGCGACGCCGGCTTCGCGTTCCAGATCAAGACATTCTTCCTGCTCTGCGTGATCGTCGCCGACGTCTATGGCGCCGCCACTGTCAGCCGCCGCATTCTTTATGTGCAGGCAGCTCCGGCTGCGCTCGCGCTGATCCTGCTCTGGCATGCCTGACGACGGCTCTGCTTCACCTCGCCCCGCTTGCGGGGAGAGGCATAGGCCGCCTACGGCGGCCGTCCTCCAGAACGCCGAAGCGAAGCTTCGGCTATGTCGCATGCAGCGTAGCGGAATGCGATCCGGGTGAGGGGGTACGGGTGCGTCCGCGAGCATCGCAGGCGGAGAAAGCCCCTCACCCCAACCCTCTCCCCGTAAGAACGGGGAGAGGGAGAAGACGTACGCTGACGCGACATCGCGCGCAGGGTGCATCGTCTTGCAATGCCCCCGACGTTCCTCCATCATCCCTGACAACGGTGACATCCGCCGGCCGTCGCTTGCGGACAAGATCACCGGCAACATGGGAGGTCACGGACATGAGAAGCGTGCAATTGCTCGCTGCGACGGCGCTTGCGATCGCGTTGTCGGTTACATCGGCCACCGCGCAGAAGAAATACGACGTCGGCGCGACCGACACCGAGATCAAGATCGGCCAGACCGTGCCGTTCTCGGGCCCTGCATCCGCCTATGCCGGCATCGGCAAGACCCAGGCCGCCTATATCAAGATGATCAACGAGCAGGGCGGCATCAACGGCCGCAAGCTCAACCTGATCCAATATGACGACGCCTATTCGCCGCCGAAGGCAGTCGAGCAGGTGCGCAAGCTCGTCGAAGGCGACGAGGTGCTGTTCACGTTCCAGATCATCGGCACGCCGTCGAATGCCGCCGTGCAGAAATATCTGAATGCCAGGAAGGTGCCGCAGCTGCTCGCCTCCACCGGCGCGTCGCGCTTCTCCGATCCGCAGAATGCGCCGTGGACGATCGCGTTCAACCCGAACTACCAGTCGGAGGGACGCATCTATGCCAAATACATCCTGGCCAATCACCCGAACGCCAAGATCGGCATCTTCTACCAGAACGACGATCTCGGCCGCGACTACATCACCGGCCTGAAGAGCGGACTCGGCGACAAGGCCGCGAGCATGATCGTCACCGAGGTGTCCTACGAGCTGACCGACCCGACGGTCGATTCCCAGATCGTGAAGCTGAAGGCCGCCGGGGTCGATTTGGTGTATGACGCCTCGACACCGAAATTCGCCGCGCAGGCGATCCGCAAGATCGCCGATCTCAACTGGAACCCGGTGCACATCCTCGACATCAATGCGAGCCCGGTGTCGGCGACGCTGAAGCCGGCCGGTCTCGACATCTCCAAGGGCATCATCTCGACCAATTACGGCAAGGATCCCGCCGACCCGCAATGGAAGGACGATCCCGGCGTGAAGGCCTATTTCGCGTTCATGGACAAGTATTATCCGGAAGGCGACAAGCTCAACACCGTCAATACCTACGGCTACTCGACGGCCGAGCTGCTGATCCAGGTGCTCAAGCAATGCGGCGACGACCTCACCCGCGAGAACCTGATGAAGCAGGTGACCAGCCTGAAGAAGTTCGTGCCGAGCCTCGCGCTGCCGGGCATGTCGATCACGACGGGACCGAACGACTACCGCATCAACAAACAAATGCAGATGATGAAGTTCAACGGCGAGCGCTGGGAGCTGTTCGGCCCGATCATCGAGGACACCGGACCGGCGGGCTAATGGCTTCGCCATTTAAGACCCGTCATGCTGAGGAGGCCGCGCAGCGGCCGTCTCGAAGCACGACGGCCAGTTGGGGCCGTTCATCCTTCGAGACGCGCTACGCGCTCCTCCAGCGACAAAGGCGTAGCCTTTGCGCGGGGATGACGGGGATAATGCGGTTGCGGCGGGAGGTTCGACGAACTCAACCCACCTTCCGTGACACGCTCAGCGCGCCCGCGAGCGTCCCTTTTTCGCACTGCCCCCTACTTTGGTTGACTGAAATCGCTCACCTTTTCGGCAGCGCTCGTCTTGCGTTGCAATAACGGTTCCTCCAGTATCCCGGCCCAGCGATGGCGACCACGGGACCTTGAACCCGCGGACAAGATCATCGGCCAACCATCAGTCACGTGAGGGAAACAGCATCATGAGGAACGGGATTTTCCACCTGGTCACGGGAACGGCGCTCGCGATTGCGCTGTCCGCAAGTCCGGCCTTTGCGCAGAAGAAATACGATCCCGGCGCGAGCGACACCGAGATCAAGATCGGCCAGACCGTCCCCTTCTCCGGACCGGCCTCCGCCTATGCCTCGATCGGCAAGACCCAGGCGGCCTACTTCAAGATGATCAACGATCAGGGCGGCATCAACGGCCGCAAGATCAACCTGATCCAGTATGACGACGCCTATTCGCCGCCCAAGGCCGTCGAGCAGGTGCGCAAGCTCGTCGAGAGCGACGAGGTGCTCTTGACCTTCCAGATCGTCGGCACGCCGTCGAACGCCGCCGTGCAGAAATATCTCAACGCCAAGAAGGTGCCGCAGCTGTTTGCCGCCACCGGCGCCTCGAAGTTCACCGACCCGAAGAACTTCCCCTGGACGCTCGGCTTCAACCCGAACTACTTCGTCGAAGGCCGCATCTACGGCCAGTACATCCTGAAGGAGCATCCCAACGCCAAGATCGGCGTGCTCTATCAGAACGACGACCTCGGCAAGGACTATCTGAACGGCATCAAGGCCGGCCTCGGCGACAAGGCCGCCAAGATGATCGTGGCCGAAGCCTCCTACGAGGTCTCCGACCCGACCATCGATTCCCAGGTGATCAAGATCAAGGATGCCGGCGCCGACCTGTTCTTCTCGGCCTCGACGCCGAAGCAGGCGGCGCAGGCGATCAAGAAGATCGCCGAGCTCGGCTGGCACCCGATCCACATCGTCGACATCAACGCGACCTCGGTCGGCGCCGTGCTGCAGCCGGCGGGCCTGGAAGCCTCCAAGGGCCTGATCAGCACCAATTACGGCAAGGATCCGGCCGATCCGCAGTGGAAGGACGATCCGGGCATGAAGCGCTATTTCGACTTCATGGCCAAGTACTATCCCGACGGCGACAAGAACTCGAACTTCAACACCTATGGCTACTCGACCGCCCAGCTGATGGTGCATGTGCTGAAGCAGTGCGGCGACGACCTGACCCGCGACAACGTGCTGAAGCAGGCGACCAACCTGAAGAATGTCGAGCTCGACATGGCGCTGCCCGGCATCAAGGGCAACACCGCGCCGAACGACTATCGCGTCAACAAGCAGCTGCAGATGATGCGCTTCAACGGCGAGCGCTGGGAGCTGTTCGGCCCGATCCTCGAGGACGCCGGCCCGGCGGGTTAGTGTTCGCGCAGGTTTGAATGCGATCGGCGGCCTCCGGGCCGCCGATTTGTTTTTGCGATGAGCGCCGCCATCTATCCCCGTCACCCTGAGGGGCCGCGAGGCGGCGTCTCGAAGGGTCGACGGCCACCAGCCGGGCCGTGCACCCTTCGAGACGCGCTACGCGCTCCTCAGGATGACGGCATAGAAATCTCGCTTCCTGCTCTCACCCCGGAATCTCGCCGAAATTCTTGCCTACCGGCAGCACCGCATGCCGGATCAGGCGAGAATCGTCCACCGCGGCCTGGCGATGCTTCACCGCCTCGCGATAGACGGGATCGCGGATCATCTCGACGAAGGCGGCGACATCAGGATATTCCGCGATGAAGCAGTGATCCCAGCGCTCCTCCTGCGGACCGATCAGCATCAGCTCGAAGCGGCCTTGCCAGACGATGCGGCCGCCGAGCCGTTCGAACACCGGCCCGCTCTCGCGGCCGTAGGCCGCATACGCCTCCGCGCCGGTGGCCTTGCGGCCGTCGGGATAGGCGGCCCATTCGCGCAAGCGCACCAGGTTGAGCATGTGGATCGGGCCCGGCCGGTTGTTGTCCCGGAATTGCGCGAAGACGTCCTTGGTCGGATCGATATGGCCCATGCGGTGCTCCTTCGTTTTCTTTTTCCCTGGCGCGATCGCTCGATCGCGCTCTTCCATCCTGTTTGAGCATGATCTCCGCGCAAACGCTCCGCATTTGTCGCGAGGGAAAACCGATGCCCACTTTTCCTGATCATGCTCCTTATGTAGCACGCGCCGCCTCACCTCCTAATCCCCCGTTAAGCTTTGCGTAACCGCCCCTTAAACCGGGAACGCTAGCGTGCGTCCCTGTCAGGGTGTGAGCGTTGCGGATGGCGTGGGGACGTAAAAAAGGTGGTGCGCGCAAGGAGCCGCTGTTCGGGCTTCCGGCCGCGCTTGCCGACCTCAGACTGTCGCCATCCGATCGCATTCCCGGCGGCGACGACGACAAGCCCGCCAAATCCAAACCCAAGAGCACCGACAAGGGCAGCGATTCCGGTAGCGAGAAACCGCGCCCGTCGCGCAGCAGCAGCAAGCGGCGCAGCAAGTCGCGCGGCTTCGGCATCGGCCGCCTGTTCTATTGGACCGCGGTGCTCGGCCTGTGGGCCGGCATTGCCGTGATCGGTGTCGTGGTGTGGGTCGGCGCACATCTGCCGCCGATCCAGTCGCTGGAGATTCCCAAGCGTCCGCCGACGATCCAGATCGTCGGTATCGACGGCAGCGTGCTGGCGCAACGCGGCGAGATGGCGGGCGCCAACATCGCGTTGAAGGATCTGCCGCCCTATCTGCCGAAGGCCTTCATCGCCATCGAGGACCGCCGCTTCTATTCGCATTTCGGCGTCGACCCGGTCGGCATCCTGCGCGCGGCGGTGACCAACATCCTGCATCGCGGCGTCTCGCAGGGCGGCTCGACGCTGACCCAGCAGCTCGCCAAGAACCTGTTCCTGACCCAGGAGCGCACCATGCAGCGCAAGCTGCAGGAGGCCGAGCTCGCGCTCTGGCTGGAGCGCAAGCATTCCAAGAACGAGATCCTCGAGCTCTATCTCAACCGGGTCTATTTCGGGTCCGGCGCCTATGGCGTCGAGGCCGCAGCCCAGCGCTATTTCGGCAAGTCGGCGAAGAACGTCACGCTGCCGGAAGCCGCGATGCTGGCCGGCCTCGTCAAGTCGCCGTCACGGCTGGCGCCGAACCGCAACCCGGAAGGCGCGGAGCAGCGCGCGCAGATCGTGCTCGCGGCGATGGCCGACGCCAAGTTCATCACCGAGGCGCAGGCCAAGGCCTCGATCGGCCAGCCCTCGATTGCGGTGAAGCCGGCCGGCGCCGGCACCGTAAACTATGTCGCCGACTGGATCGGCGAAGTGCTCGACGATCTGGTCGGCCAGATCGACCAGGACATCGTGGTGCAGACCACGATCGATCCGAAGCTGCAGAACGTCGCCGAAGCCGCCATCATCGATGAGCTCGCCGCCAAGAGCGTGAAGTTCAACGTCAGCCAGGGCGCGCTGGTGGCGATGACGCCGGACGGCGCGGTGCGCGCCATGGTCGGCGGACGGAACTACTCCGAGAGCCAGTACAATCGCGCGGTTACCGCGAAGCGGCAGCCGGGCTCGGCGTTCAAGCCGTTCGTCTATCTCACCGCGGTCGAAGCAGGGCTGACGCCGGACACCATCCGCACCGACGCGCCGCTCGACATCAAGGGCTGGAAGCCAGAGAACTACACCCACGAATATTTCGGCTCGGTGACATTGACCCAGGCGCTGGCGATGTCGCTGAACACGGTCGCGGTGCGGCTCGGCGTCGAGGTCGGCGCCAAGAATGTGGTGCGTACCGCGCACCGGCTCGGCATCTCCTCCAAGCTTGAGCCCAACGTCTCGATCGCGCTCGGCACCTCGGAAGTCTCGGTGATCGAGCTGGTCGGGGCCTATGCGCCGTTCGCCAATGGCGGCTATGTGGTGTCGCCGCATGTGGTGACCAAGATCAAGACCAGTTCGGGCAAGCTGCTCTATGACCGTCCGACCGATCCGCCCAACCAGGTGATCGAGCCGCGCTATGATTCGATGATGAACAGCATGATGCGCGAGACGCTGATCTCGGGCACCGCGCGCAAGGCGGAGATCCCGGGCTGGACCGCCGCCGGCAAGACCGGCACCAGCCAGGATTATCGCGACGCCTGGTTCATCGGCTACACCGCCAAGCTCGTCACCGGCGTCTGGCTCGGCAATGACGACAATTCACCGACCAAGAAGGCGACCGGCGGCGGCTTGCCGGTCGAAGTGTGGACCCGCTTCATGAAGGCGGCGCATCAGGGCGTGCCGGTCGCGGCGATCCCGAACTCGCAAGGGAGTTGGGGGCCGGCGAACCTGATGCAGATCTCGTCGCAGGTCACCGCGCCGTCGGCGCCGGCGGGACCGATGCAGATTCAGCCGCCGATGCAGGCACCGCAGCCGCAGGCGCCGGTGCCATCCGGCGGCGGCTATTATCGCCCGCCATCGCCGACGCCGGCCCGCGCCTCGGCGCCGCCCAACCCGAATGCGCGGCCGGAGGCTGCGGCTGGACTGGACGGCTGGCTGGCGGATCGGTTGTTTCGGTAGGGCGCCGGGCGGACGAACCGCGTGGCTTCGTAGCCCGGATGGAGCGGAGCGAAATCCGGGGACAGGTCGCGCCGCGTTGAGAGCCGCCCCGGATTGCGCTTCGCTCCATCCGGGCTACGCACGTGGATCCAGACGCCGCGGTTTATCCGCTGAAATACAGCTGTCTCTGGAATACTGGATCGCCCGCTTTCGCGGGCGATGACAGCAACGTTCGGGGCTAAGAGTTCCCTACTCCTGAATCCCGTAGCGGTGCAGGTCGTTGCCGTAGGTATCGAGCCAGTTCTTGGCGCGCATCACCGACGCGCAGACCTTGTCGACCACTCGCCAGAACCGCGCCGAGTGGTTCATTTCGACGAGATGGGCGACCTCATGCGCGGCGAGGTAATCGAGCACGAAGGGCGGCGCCAGGATCAGCCGCCACGAGAACGACAGCGAACCCGCCGAGGTGCACGAGCCCCAGCGGCTCGACTGATCGCGGATCGAGATCCGGCGTACCCGCACGCCGAGTTCCGCGGCGTGAAGCTGCGCCGCCTTCTGCAGATCCTTGCGCGCCTCGCGCTTGAGGAAGTCGTGCACGCGGCGATCCATGTGCTCGACGCCGCCGGCGACGCAAATGATCTTCTCGCCGCTGTCGCGCGTCTCGGTCCAAACCGTGCCGCGCTCGCCCGAGCGGTGCACCAGGCGATGCGGCACGCCGCGCAACGGCACCACGGTGCCGGGCTGGAACGGCGCGGCCTTCGGCAAGCGGCCAAGACGGGCGGCAATCCAGCCGCCATGGAGATTGGCGAACTCCTTGGCTTCGGGAATCGTGCCGCGCGGCGGCATCGTCAGGATCGCCTCGCGATCGGTCGGATGTATCCTGAGCGTGTAGCGGCGCGCACGCCTGTGCCGGCGCAATCTGACGGTGAAGAACTGGGAGCCGTGTCTGACCAATACGGTCGCGGGTTCGGCAGGCCGCCGATAGAGGAGCGCGCGAGTAGCCATTTCTGAGAGTCCGGGGAGCAGGAGTTCGCCCGAACTTTGCCATATCCGCCGCCAGGGAAAGCGCTCGGCGCAAAAACAAATCATTTGCCCAATATACAGGGGCTAGCCGTTAATTGACCTCTACCGGCAGGGGTCGGAACCGGAATTTTTCTAATGAATCGGAGTCGCGAACAAGGCTCAAAGGATGAAATTAAGTTCACCCCTTGAGCCTTGCCCGATTTGAGATTCTTTTAGTTAAATCAATGGCTTGCGCGACCGCGAAAATAGCGGCCGGGGCGATACCTATTCGGCGGCGGCGACCAGGGAAAGCCGCGTATTGGCCGCCGAAACCATGAAATCGGAGATTCGCGGCACGATTTCGGAGCGAAAGCGCGAGCCGTTGAACACGCCGTAGTGCCCGACGCCCTTCTGCACGTAATGCACGCGGCGATGGTTCGGAATCGCGGTACAGAGCGCGTGCGTCGCCTCGGTTTGACCGAGGCCGGAGATGTCGTCCTTCTCACCTTCGACCGTCATCAGCGCGACGCGGCGGATCTTCGACGGATCGACCGGCTTGCCGCGATGGGTCATCTCGCCCTTCGGCAGCGCGTGCTTGACGAAGACGAGGTCGACGGTTTGCAGGTAATATTCGGCGGTGAGGTCCATCACCGCGAGATATTCGTCATAGAATTCGCGGTGCTTGTCGACGAGATCGCCGTCACCCTTGACCAGATTGGCGAACAGCGCCTTGTGCGCGTCCATGTGCCGATCGAGGTTCATGCTGATGAAGCCGTTGAGCTGCAGGAAACCCGGATAGACGTCACGCATCACGCCCGGATGCGGGAACGGCACCTTGGTGATGACATTGTTGCGGAACCACTCGATGCCGCGCTCTTCCGCGAGGTTGTTGACCGCGGTCGGATTGCGCCTGGTGTCGATCGGCCCGCCCATCAGCGTCATCGACAGCGGCACGAACGGATCGTTGTTGGCTTCCATCACCGAAACAGCCGCCACGACAGGCACCGAAGGCTGGCACACCGCGATGACGTGCATGTTGCCGCCGAGCGCGTGCAGCATCTCGATCAGGTAGTCGACATAGTCCTCGAGATCGAACCGGCCGGCCGCGAGTGGCACCATGCGCGCATCGGCCCAATCGGTGATGTAAACCTCATGCGTCGGCAGGAACGCCTCGACCGTGCCGCGCAGCAGCGTCGCATAGTGGCCCGACATCGGCGCCACGATCAGCACGCGCGGCTGCGGCGAGCGCAACGGCCGCGTCAGCTTGCGATCGAAATGCAGCAGGCGGCAGAACGGCTTTTCCCAGATCGAACGGACCTCCACCGGGGTGCGGATGCCGTTGACCTCGGTCGTCGGCAGGTTCCATTCGGGCTTGCCGTAGCGGCGCGTGGTGCGCTCGAACAGCTCACAGCCGGCGGCGATCGATTTGCCGAACTCGGTGTGGGTCCACGGATTGAGCGGGTTCTGAAACAGGATTTTGGTGGCGTCGGTCACCGCGCGCACCGGATTGAGCGACGCATGCGCCATCTCGTACATCCAGTACAACGGCGTCGTGAGTGCCGGGCTGCCTTCCGCCGCTAGTGGCGGGGCACCGCCAAATTCACCGATGGGCATAGTATTTTCAGACCCCTGTTTTGCGCCGCAGCATACTGACCGCTGCGTAACAATGCGTCAATGAGCCGCGAGCCGAATCTGGGGTCGATATCGGGCTAATACACCGAGAATCCACGAGAAAGTGACATTTATTCACCACCGGCGAGCAGCGAGCCGTTGCGCTTGGCGCTCTGCAAAAGGGCAAGGAAGATCGCAAAAGAGGCAGCGAACAGGACCGCGTTGATGACCAGCGCCCACGCCATCAGGTCGGCGCGGAAGACGTGATCGATCAACAGCGAGCGCATGCCTTCGAACACGTAAGTCGGCGGCAGCGTCCAGGCGACAGCTTGCAGCCAGGCCGGCAGCACCTCGACCGGATAATAGATG
The DNA here is from genome assembly GCF_056837965.1 of Bradyrhizobium ferriligni. Lineage (NCBI taxonomy): Bacteria > Pseudomonadati > Pseudomonadota > Alphaproteobacteria > Hyphomicrobiales > Nitrobacteraceae > Bradyrhizobium > Bradyrhizobium ferriligni. The sequence continues at coordinate 20,135 of NZ_JBXEJO010000088.1, read as the reverse complement.
CAGGCGAGCGGCATCACCGCGAACATCAGCGTCCAGACGATGCTTTCCGCCCCTAACCCGTTGCGCAGCACGAGGCCCGAGGCGAACACGCCGACCGACCAGCTCGTGAAGATCAGATTGCAGAAGAACGCGATCAGCGGCAGCCCGATGGCGTAGAAGTTGAAGCCGAAAAAGAACAGCGCCAGCAGCGTCATCGGGATCACGCCGATGGCGAGCCGGATCAGGCTCATGATCATCAGCGAGAGCAGGAATTCGATCGGCTTGAGCGGGCTCATCATCAGGTTGCCGAGATTGCGCGCCCACATCTCCTCCAGGAACGAGATCGAGAAGCCGAGCTGCCCTCGGAACAGGATGTCCCACAGGATCACGGCGCCGATCAGCGTGCCGCCCGCCTTGGCGAAGAAGCCGGATGCCTGCGAAATGTAATTCTGCAGGAAGCCCCAGGTGATGATCTGCAATGCCGGCCAGTAGACCAGTTCCAGCAGCCGCGGCCATGACGACATCAAGAGATACCAATAGCGCAGCACCATCGCGTTGATGCGTTGCAGTGAAATGGTGTGCTGGTGCTGGCTGACGAGTTCGCTCATGGGGTGCCCTCTGGTGCGCCCTCCCGCACCCGGCCGCGCGCCACGTCGAGAAACACCTCCTCCAGCGTGTCGCGGTTGTAGCGCGCCATGATCCGCTCGGGGCTGTCGTCGTCCTCGATCTTGCCGCGCTTCATGATGATGACGCGGTCGCAGAGGCGCTCGACCTCCAGCATGTTGTGTGACGCCAGCAGGATGGTCGCATTATGGGTCTTGCGATAGGTCTCGAGATGCTGCCGCACCCAGTCGGCGGTATCCGGGTCGAGCGAGGCGGTCGGCTCGTCGAGCAGCAAGAGATCGGGCTCGTTGATCAGCGCCTTCGCCAGCGCGACGCGGGTCTTCTGCCCGGCGGAGAGCTTGCCGTTGGAGCGATCGAGGAATTCCTTGAGATCGAGATCGTCGGCGAGCTGGTCGATCCGCTCGCGCAAGTGCTGCACGGCATAGAGGCGGCCGAAAATGGTCAGGTTCTGCCGCACCGTGAGCCGCATCGGCATGTCGACATAGGGGCTTTCGAAATTCATCCGGCCGAGCACATCGTAGCGCTGCTCGGGGATTCGTGCACCGAGCACCTCGACGCTGCCCGAGGTCGGCAGCACCAGGCCCATGATCATCGCGATCGTCGTGGTCTTGCCGGCACCGTTGCCGCCGAGCAGGCCGGTGATGCTGCCGCGCGCGATGCGGAACGAGATATCGTCGACCGCGCGGGTGGTCTTGTAGACCTTGACCAGATGCGCGACGTCGATCGCGGCCGATCCGCCCTGATCGACCGCCGGCGTTTGCGCCTGACCTGTCCCGACCTGTTGCATATGGCCGTCATTGAGCCATTGCGACAATAAGCGCAAGGCTCGGCGGTAATTAAAGGCTTGGCGGTAATTAAAGGCTTGTCCTGCATCGTTGCGCCAAGTCGCGAATTTGTGCGCCGCCCACGGCACAGCTAAGGTCGAGGAATGACCGACGTCGCTTCCGATTTCCGCCAACCCCGCCGCTACGTCCGCCTGGATACGATCCTGCGGCTGCGCTGGCTCGCCGCGCTCGGCCAGCTCGTCGCCATCTTCATCGTGGCGCAGGGACTGGAGTTCGACGTTCCGATCGTCCCTTGCGTCACCATCGTGACGTTCTCGGCGCTGCTCAATCTGGCGCTGCAGATCGCCTTCAACCCGATGCAGCGGCTGGAGCCGGCCTATGCCGCCGCGCTGCTCGCCTTCAACATCGTCGAGCTCGGCGGGCTCTTGTACTTCACCGGCGGATTGCAGAACCCGTTCTCTTTCCTGTTCCTGGCGCCGGTCCTGATCTCGGCTACCGTGCTGCCGATCCGGTTGACGATCGCGCTCGGCTGCCTTGCGGTCGCCTGCGCTTCGGCACTGTTCTTCTACCATCTGCCGCTGCCCTGGGACGCCGACGATCCCTTGGTGCTGCCGCCGATCTATCTGATCGGCGTCTGGCTTTCGATCCTGCTCGCGATCGGTGTCACCAGTCTGTACGCATTCCAGGTGACCGAGGAAGCACGCCAGCTCTCCGATGCGCTCGCTGCGACCGAGCTGGTGCTGACGCGCGAACAGCACCTGACCCAGCTCGACGGCCTCGCTGCCGCCGCCGCGCACGAGCTCGGCACGCCGCTGTCGACGATCTTCCTGATCTCGCGCGAGCTCGAGAAGACGGTGCATGACCCTGCCATCGCCGGCGACCTCAAGACCCTGCGCGAGCAGGCGCAGCGCTGCCGCGACATCCTGAGCAAGATCGCGCAATTGTCATCGAGCGGCGCGCCGTTCGACACCATGAAGCTGTCGACCTTGATCGAGGAGGCGGTGGCGCCGCATCGCGATTTCGGCATCAACATCAAGGTGCGGCTTGCTGTCGCAGCAACGCCTGAACCGGTCGCCGCGCGCAATCCGGCGATCCTCTATGGCGTCGGAAACATTCTCGAAAATGCGGTCGATTTCGCGCACCAGACCGTCGAGGTGAACGCGTGGTGGAACGCCGAGACCGTTGAGGTCGTCGTCTCCGACGACGGTCCGGGCATCGCGCCCGACATGCTGAAGCGGATCGGCGAGCCGTATCTGTCGCGCCGCCGGGGTGCGGATGAGGCCCAAAACCCACGTGGGGGCCTCGGTCTGGGCGTTTTCATCGCAAGGACGCTGCTGGAACGCACCGGCGCCAAAGTGTCGTTTACCAATCGCACCTTCCCCGATCACGGCGCCGTGGTGCAGATCGTCTGGCCGCGAGAGAGCTTTGAGGAATCCGCGCCGGGCGACGAAACCGAATCCTAAGAACGATTCTTAATCGCAACTCTGGCATTACGGATGCATTGCTCTTTCCAGACGAGCACGCGACTTTCGGCTGCCTTGGCAGCGCCACGGTAGGACCCCATATTGTTGGTGTCTGCCACAGGGAAAAATGGACCGTGAACGCCATCACTGAATTGAATGACCATGCTGACCGCTCGCTCCTCATTGTTGAGGACGACAAGCCGTTCCTGGAACGCCTGTCGCGCGCGATGGAGACGCGCGGCTTCGCAGTGAAGTCATGCGACACGGTGTCTGATGGTCTCGCCGAGATCGGCCGCGCCGCGCCCGCTTTCGCGGTCGTCGACCTCCGGCTCGGCGACGGCAATGGCCTCGACGTCGTTTCGGCACTGAAGCGCAAGCGCCCCGAGGCGCGCGCGATCGTGCTGACCGGCTACGGTAACATCGCCACCGCCGTCACCGCGGTGAAGATGGGCGCCGTCGATTATCTCTCGAAGCCCGCCGACGCCGACGACGTCGTCGCCGCGCTGCTCGCGACCGGCACCGAGAAGTCCGAACTGCCGGCCAATCCGATGTCGGCGGACCGCGTGCGCTGGGAGCACATCCAGCGCATCTACGAGATGTGCAACCGCAACGTCTCGGAGACCGCGCGCCGTCTCAACATGCACCGCCGCACCCTGCAGCGCATCCTCGCCAAGCGCGCACCGCGCTAAGCGATCGCTTCATTTGTTTTTCGCGATGGCCGGGCTAGTCCCGGCCATTTGCTTTTCGTCGCTTCGTAGGGTGGGTAGAGCGAAGCGAAACCCACCAACTTCACGCCGCGGCGACAAGTGATGGGTTTCGCTTCGCTCTACCCATCCTACGCCTCCATGTCCGTCACCCTGAGGAGCGCGCCCTTGCGCGCGTCTCGAAGGGTCGACGGCCACCAGCCGGGCCGTGCATCCTTCGAGACGCCGCTTCGCGGCTCCTCAGGATGACCGGATCACAACCGCACCTGTCCTAAAGCTCATGCCCCTGCGGATCGACGAGGCGGTTGATCCGCTGCGCTGCGGCCATCGCAAAGCGCACCGTCATCGCCTTGCGGGTTGCCGCCGGCAGCCGATGCTCCGGCGCTTCGCAATGCAGATGCGCGCCATAGGCGTCGGCGATGATCAAACCGGTGTCCTCCGGGAAGATCTCGCACGGCAGATCCTGCGTGAAGGCGAAGAACAGCCGGTCGCAATGCATCCGGTAGTCCTGCCATTTCTGGTCGGCGCGCAGATCCTCGACCGATGACTTGATCTCGACGATCCAGATCTCGCCGCGCTCGTTCAGCGCGACCAGATCGGCTCTTCGGCCGGACGGCAGCGGCAATTCGCTGATGCAGGAAAATCCCAGCGATCTCAGAAGCCTCGCAGTGCCGCGCGCGATCGCAAGCGCAATCTCCGACTGGCGTCGGTCGGGCGCGGGCACAAGCGCGATCTGGCGGGCGGGTGAGTCCATCGCAAAGAGACTAGCCGATTCCACCGGGCATGATCCGGAAAAGTGGAGGCCGGTTTTCCGCGAGGATCATGCCCCAACGCATAGAGCACTGGCAGCGCCGGAATCGGCTGCAAATTCGCGAGGAAGGCGCCTTGACTCCGGCCTCAAGCCACCGCAAAGCCGACGGAACCTGGTTCCGAGGGACGCGGCCAGATCGTCACCATCGAGACGCCGTTCGACGAGGACATCATCATCCTGCAGCGCCAGATCAACGGCACTGTGATCCCCTACGGCCCGCGCGCACTGCAGAAGCGAACGGAATCGAAGACCCAGAGCTGGCGAGCGTCGCCGGCCCGTGCGCCGGAGATGGCAAGCTTCATCAACAAGCGCGCCAAGGCGACGTCGGAGGCGGTCACCGGCGACGGTGACCTGGTCGCCGACGTCGCGGCCGGCCGCAACGATGTGGCAAAGGTCAAGGAGGAGGATCTGCCGGACAATCTCCGCGCCATGAAGCCGGAAGCGCGCACCGCCGAGATCGACAAGCAGATCGTCCAGCGCAAGGCGCTGAACGAGAAGCTCGCCACGCTGGTCGCCAAGCGCGACAAATACGTCGCCGAGCACCGCAACAGCGCGCCGAAGGCGTCATCGTTCGATCGCGTCGTCGAAGACACGTTGAAGGCGCAGATCAAACGGTAGCCGCTCGGCGCGGAGCGTCGTCCGGCTCCGTGCGGGACGGCGCTCGGCAGGAACCCGTCGCCGCCTCACCGCTTATCCTCCCGGCCGCCGCCACGGGTGGACCGGAGAGGATTTTACCTGGTGATCGACGACCTCTGGTACAAGAACGGAGTGATCTACTGCCTGTCGGTTGGCACCTACATGGATGCCAACGGCGATGGCATCGGTGATTTCAGCGGCCTGCTGCGGCGCCTGGACTATTTGCACGGGCTCGGCATCACCGCGATCTGGCTGATGCCGTTTCAGCCTTCGCCCAACAGGGACGACGGCTACGACATCTCGAACTATTACGACGTCGATCCGCGCTACGGCACGCTGGGCGATTTCGTCGAATTCACCCATGGCTGCCAGCAGCGCGGCATCCGCGTCATCATTGACCTCGTCGTCAATCACACCTCGGATCAGCACGCCTGGTTTCGATCAGCGTGCAGCTCGAAGGACTCGCCGCACCGCGACTGGTATGTCTGGTCGGACAAGAAGCCCGCCAATGCCAATACCGGCATGGTATTTCCCGGCGTTCAGAAATCGACCTGGACGCGCGACAAGCAAGCCGGTGCCTGGTACTTTCATCGCTTCTACGATTTCCAGCCGGACCTCAACACATCGAACCCGCATGTGCAGGCCGAGATCCTCAAGATCATGGGGTTCTGGATCCAGCTCGGCGTCTCGGGCTTCCGCATGGACGCCGTGCCGTTCGTGATAGCGACCAAGGGCGCCTCGAGGCGCAAGCCGGTCGAGCAGTACGACATGCTGCGATCGTTTCGGGAATTCCTGCAATGGCGCCAGGGCAACGCGATCATTCTCGCCGAAGCCAACGTTTTGCCCGAGACGGACATGGAATATTTCGGGCGTGACGGCGACCGAATGCACATGATGTTCAACTTCCACGTCAATCAGCATTTGTTCTACGCGCTGGCGTCGGCGGATACGAAGCCGTTGGCGAAGGCCCTCACGGCGACCAAGCCACGGCCCGCGACCGCACAATGGGGCCTGTTCCTGCGCAATCATGATGAACTCGACCTCGGGCGCCTCTCCAAGCCGCAGCGCGAGACCGTGTTCAAGGCATTCGGTGCCGACAAGAGCATGCAGCTCTACGACCGGGGCATCCGGCGACGGCTAGCGCCCATGCTGGGCGGCGACCGCCGACGCATCGAGCTCGCCTACAGCGTGATGTGCACGCTTCCCGGCACGCCCGTGATCCGCTACGGCGATGAACTCGGCATGGGTGACAATCTCGACCTGCCCGAACGCGGTTGCGCGCGCACGCCGATGCAATGGTCGACCGAGCCGCACGCCGGCTTCACCGAAAGCGATCGGCCATGTGTGCCCATCATCGACAATGGACCGTATGGCTATGAGCACGTCAACGCGGCTAAGCAACGGCGCGACCCCAATTCGATGCTGAACTGGACCGAGCGGATCGTCCGCATGCGCAAGGAAGTGCCCGAGGTCGGCTGGGGAGATTTCAAGGTCATCGCAACCCGAAATTCCGCCATCCTGATCGTCCGGTACGACTGGCGTAACAACTCGGTGCTGTTCGTGCACAATTTCGCGGAAAAGCCGCTCGAGATATCTTTCAACGTCGGGCTGCCCGACGATGCCGGCAATCTCCTCGTCAATCTCCTGACCGAGGACCACAGCCGCGCCGACGATGCCGGTCGCCACAAGCTTCTGATCGAGGCCTATGGCTATCGCTGGTATCGGGTCGGTGGGCTCGACTATCTGCTCAAGCGCAGCGACGTCGATACCAACGAGCCCCGCACACGGCGTCAATCGTCCTGATGCGGTCCGAGGATCACGCCCTCATTGGCGCGCAGATCGAGCACGCCTTCGACCTTCTCGCCCTGCCGGTCCATCAAGGTCGACAGCAGGACCTCATTGCTGAAGCCGATCGCGCTTGAGGAGACCGACGCGGCGGCCGCGCCGAAGTTCAGCGCGATCACGGCGACGCCCTCAGTGCTGCGCCGCCGATAGAGTAGCACATCACCGTGCGCCGCCACCGGCTCATAGCTGCCATGGACGAGCTGCGGCAGCCTTCGCCGCAGCGCGATCAGCGCCTTGTAGAGGTTGAGGATCGACGTCCGCTCCGCCTCGAGACTTGCGACGTTGTCGCTGGCAAAATCCTGCGCCAGCGGCAGCCACGGCGGGGCTGTCGAGAAGCCGGCGTGGCGCTCGGCGCTCCATTGCATCGGCGTGCGGCAGCCGTCGCGGCCGACGCCGATATCCGGCACGTTCTTCTCGAAGGGATCGCGCACCTGATCCGGCGCAATCGCAACCTGGCGCATGCCGATCTCGTCGCCGTAATAGAGCGTCGGCGTGCCGCGCAGCGTCAGCAGCAGCATCGCGGCGACCGGCGCCTGCGCCGGCCCCACCCGGCTCGCCACCCGCGGCCGGTCGTGATTGCCGAGCACCCAGTTCGGCCACGCCCCCGGGGGCAGCGCCTTTTCGTAATCGGCGATGATCATCTCGACCGCGCGCGCGCTCCACAAGGTCGACAGCAGCGCGAAGTTGAACGGCATCTGCGCGCCGCGCAGATCGTTGCCGTAATAGGCAACCAGCCGGTGCAGCGGCAGATAGATCTCGCCGATCAGCACGCGGTTGTCGAATTCCTCGGTGACGCCGCGCATCTCGGTGATGACGGTGTGCACCTCGAGCTGATCGGTCGAATATTGCGTCAGCAGCTTTTCGTGCGGCGGCCGGTCCGCGCGATAATGCGGGTTCGTCGGGTTATCGCGGAAGTCGGCATCCTTGATCAGGTGCCAGATCACGTCGACGCGAAAGCCGTCGACGCCCTTGCGCAGCCAGAAGCGCATCACGTCGTAGATCGCGTCCCTGACCTCGCGATTGCGCCAGTTGAGATCGGGCTGCTGCGCAAGGAAGGCGTGATAATAGTATTGGCCCGAGGCCTCGTCATACGCCCAGGCACTGCCGCCGAACTCGGACAGCCAGTTGTTGGGCGGGCCGCCGTCCGGCGCCGGTTCGCGCCAGATGTACCAGTCGCGTTTGGGGTTGTCGCGCGAGCTCTTCGCCTCGATGAACCAGGGATGCTGGTCGGATGTGTGGTTCGGCACCAGATCGAGGATCAGCTTGAGGCCGGAATCGTGCGCGGCCGCGACCAGCGCGTCGAAATCCTCCATCGTCCCGAACAACGGATCGATGCCGGTGTAATCGGAGATATCGTAGCCGAAATCGGCCATCGGCGACGGGAAGATCGGCGACAGCCACACCGCGTCGACGCCAAGCCGCGTCAGATAGGGCAGCCGCGTGATGATCCCCTTGAGATCGCCGACGCCGTCGCCGTCGCTATCTCCGAACGAGCGCGGATAGACCTGATAGAAAATGCCGCGTCGCCACCAGCCCCGGTCGTCCTGATCCATCCCGTCCCCCAAGCTCGCAGCCCGGCCCAGGCCGCCCCGCGCCCGGGGCCGCCGATCGGGTCAGGGATGACGCACAATTCGGGACGGAAAGATGGCGCCGTAGCGCCGTAGCGCCGTAGCGCCGTAGCGCCGTAGCCCGGATGGAGCAAAGCGTAATCCGGGACCACTGGCACAATTGGCGAGATTCCCGGATTTCGCTTCGCTCCATCCGGGCTACGGGTAGACTTAGTGCCGGGCGATCGCCAGCTGATAGATGGTGATCAGCACCTCGAACAGGATCAGAAAAACGATGATCAGCTCCAGCCGCAGCGAGCGGCTGGTGTCGATGATGTCGGTCAGCACCTGCGCGGTTTCGGCCACGACCGCGAGCTTGCGGTTCAGGGATTCCGCACGCTCCTTCAATTCATACTCGTCCTCGAGCCTGGCGTAGAGTCGCTCGAGCTGCGGCTTGTCCCAGAGGATATCGGGCTTCTCCGACACTTCGACCGGTCCTGCCACGCGATGCCGCACCAGCAGCGCGTTGCCGATGTGCTTGAGGATCGCCACGCGGCCGCGATGGACGCGGCCGCCCTTGGCGAGCTCACGTGCAAGCGGCTCGGTCGTGTCGAAGACCGCCCGGACCTCGCGCTCGTGCCGCGCCAGCACCACGCTTTTCGCCAACGCCTCGCCGACCAGGATCAGCCGCTCCGGCGAGAGGCCTTGCAGATAGATCGGGCCGCCCGGCGGAATCTGATCCTCCTTCTCTGCGGCGAGCTCGATGATTGCGATCTCCTCCTCGCGCCGCGTGAACAGGCCGGTCATGCGCGACTGCAGGCTGCGCAGGAATTCATCCTCCTCCAGCGCATTGAGGCCGATCAGGACGACGACGCCGTAGCGGAACAGGATTGCCACGCCGTTTTCATTGACGCGAAACGCCAGCGGCGTCGTGGCCAGCACGTCACCGCGCTCGAGGCCCGACGTGTTGATGCGGTCCGCGACGAAGAAGGCGCGCGCGGTGGTCCGGGGTCCGCCGATCGGTGATTTGGGAGCCTGGGTCATGAAGTTCCGGACTGCGAGGACTTGAATCGTGATCGAGAGCAGCCGCGTACCGGCCTGCTCGCGAACTCGTTCTGCTGGAGGTGACCTTATCACGGTCCGTTTTGGGATCACACGCCGGGGCAGCCGCATTTCCGGTGCGTGTTGACGGCGTTTGCCGGAAGCCTATGGTGCCCACATGAACGAGACAACCGACACCAAACCGAAGGCCGGCGCGATCATCGTGCCGGTGACGCTGTTCGAGCAGAACTGCACCATCATCTGGCACGAGCCGACCAAGAAGGCCGTGGTGATCGACCCCGGCGGCGACGTGGCGAAGATCCAGGCCGCGATCAAGCAGACCGGCGTGACGGTCGAGAAGATCTGGCTGACCCACGGTCATATCGACCATGTCGGCGGCGCCGCCGAATTGCGCGACGCGCTGCAGGTCAAGATCGAGGGCCCGCATATCGCCGACAAATATCTGCTCGACAATGTCGTCTCGAGCGGCGAGCGCTTCGGCATGAGCGGGGTGCGCAATTTCGGACCGGACCGCTGGCTCGATGAGGGCGATCAGGTCTCGATCGGCGATCTCACCTTCGACGTCCTGCACTGCCCCGGCCACTCACCGGGCAGCGTGGTGTTCTTCAACAAGGAGCTGCGCTTCGCCCATGTCGGCGACGTGTTGTTTGCCGGCTCGGTCGGGCGCACCGACCTGCCCGGCGGCAGCCATCCAACGCTGATCCAGTCGATCAAGGACAAGCTGCTGCCGCTCGGCGACGATGTCGGCTTCATCTGCGGCCACGGCGCCGGATCGAGCATCGGCCAGGAGCGGATGACGAATCCGTTCCTGACCGGCGAGATGTAGCTACTTCATCAGCCCTTACTCATCAGCCCCGCAGCAGTGAGCGCCCGCGTGATGGCGCCGCCGACATCGACACCCTTGGTCCGTCGCTTGCGCGGCCGGTCGCTCTTGCGGCCGGATGCCACCTCCGGCTCGGCCGCGGGCACCGGTACCGTCATCGACACCGTGTCGGCGCGCTCGCGCGGGATTCCGGTCGGCGCGATATGCGGCTGACGGACCTTGTCGGTCAGGCCGAAGAAGCTCGCGATGTGATAGGACGAGGAAATCCCGGCCTCGATCAGGAACGCGCCCTCCACGCCATAGCGCTCGTCATTGTCGGCAAGCCCAAGCGGCGTGCCATGCGCCATGTCGGCGATGGTGTAGGACTCGACCAGCGTTTCGCCATCGGCGTTCCACCACACCTCGCGCGGATGGCCGTCGACATCCGCCTTCGACATCGCAGCAAGCGGCAGGCCGTGCACGTCGAGCCACTGCCGCACGATCGCATCGGCATTGCCCGGATGCACGGTGCGGTCGGCACTGCCGTGCCACACCGAAATCTTCGGCCAGGCGCCGCCATGCGTCGAGGCGTTGCGGACGAGACCGCCGAGCTCGGGCGCGGACAGCGCGCTGCCATGCATCATCGCGTGCAGCGCCTCGCGCAGATCGGTGGCGACGCCGAACGGCAGGCCGGCGATGATGGCGCCAGCCGCGAACACATCCGGATAGGCCGCGAGCATGACCGAGGCCATCGCGCCGCCGGCGGACAGTCCTGTCACATAGATGCGGCGCGGGTCGATCTCGTGCGTGCCGACCAGATGCGCGATCATCTGCCTGATCGACGCGGCCTCGCCCTGCCCGCGCGCGATGTCCTGCGGATTGAACCAGTTGAAGCAGGTGTTGCCATTGTTGGAAGCCTGCTGCTCCGGCATCAGCAGCGCAAAGCCGTAATGCGCCGCAAGCGCCGACCAGCCGGCACCGAGATCGTACGACGCGGCGGTCTGGCCGCAGCCATGCAAGACCACGACGAGCGCGGGCGACCGCGCCAGCTGCGCGGGCACGAACGAATACATCTTCAGATCGCCGGGGTTGACGCCGAATTCGGTCGTCTCGACGAGCGGCGTCGGCACGGCCGGCGCGAGTACGCCAAGGCCGCTGAACGCGTTCATCTTCGGCAGATGACGCAGAAATTCGACGTTGTTGATCAGGGACAACAGCAACTCCTGAGGTGATTTAGTCTTCTGTGTCACCCGATCAGATAATTGCTGCACTGCAAAATGAAAAGGCCGTGTGCTGTCTTTCCCTGCGGAATTGTGAGAATCGGCGTTAACGCGTGATCGCGCCGCGGGCTGCGTGAAATGGTTGCCTTAGCACCTTGTCGAGCATGAACTTTTCGAAAGGAATGCGCCACTTGCGTGCGCATTCATGCGCTCGCGCGGCGCATCCATGACAGAAATGCGGCTGAAATGGTGATCGACAGCACAAACAATGCGCATGCCGCAAACAGCGCCAGACGTGCTGACATCGTGCTCTCGATTGCGAAGAAGACGGCGCCGATCGCGGCAACGCCGGCCGCGTTGCCGATCTGCGTCGTCGTGCCGTACATGCCGGAGCCGGCACCGGCGCTGGCGGGCTGCACGCTCGCGAGCACCGCGCTCGACAATGGCGCCATGACAAGCCCCTGGCCGTAGCCGAAGATCATCAGCACCAGTGCGAGCAGCAGTGCCGACGGTGTCGCGACCGCCTCAATTGTCGCGACGAGCACGGCGAGACCGACGATCTGCAGCGCACAGCCCTCGATCAGCACCAGCGTGCCGCGATGCCTGGCGCGCAGGCCGCTGTGACGCGAGGCAACCACGAAGGTCAGCGCCAGCGGCACGAACACCAGCCCGGCCTCCAGCGGCGGAATCTGCAAGCCCTTCTGCATGAACATGGTCATGATGAGGTAGAAGGACAGGTTGGCGAAGAAGAAGAAAAACACCGCGACCAGCCCGCGCATGAAGGCGCGATCCGACAGCAGCGACAGATCGATCAGGGGCATGCCGCCGCGGCGCGCGACGGACCGCTCGAGCCGCACGAAGGCCGCGATCACAGCGATGCCCACTGCCATCACCAGCCACACCCATGCCGTCCAGTTGAGATCATGGCCGAACAGCAGCGGACCGATCAGGCACAGCAGGCCCGCGAACAGCACGATCGCGCCCGGGATATCGAGCCGCGTGCCGGCGCGGCGCGGCACCGTCGGCATGATCTTCAGCGCCGCGGCGATGATGACGACACCGCACGGCACATTGACGAAGAACACCGCGCGCCAGCCGAGCCCGGCGAGGTCGAGCGTCACCAGCACGCCGCCGAGCATGAAGCCGGCGGCGCCCGCGAGCCCCAGCACGATGCCATAGATGCCGAACGCCCGCGCGCGGGCGGCGTCTGAGAACAGCAGATGCAGCGTCGCCAGCACCTGCGGCACCATCAGCGCCGCGGTTGCGCCCTGCGCGAGCCGCGCGACGATGAGCTCGGGCCCGGACTGCGCGAGACCGCACCACAGCGAGGTCACCGAGAATCCGGCGACGCCGGCGATGAACACGTTCCTGGTGCCGTGGATGTCGCCAAGCCGGCCGCCGGTGACCACCAGCGTGGCATAGGCGATCAGGTAGATCGCGATCACGGCCTCGATCTGTGCCGGCGTCGCGTGCAGCTCCGCCGCGATCGTCGGGATCGCGACGTTGACGATGAAGGCATCGACCCCGAACATGAATTGCGCTGACACCACGATCGCCAGCACCCACCAGCGGCGGGATGTGTCCGCCCGCGTCGAAACGATCTGGTGCATGTCCTGTCCTGCCCGATATGACGTTATGGCGGACATCAGCAGATTCCGGTCATCGCTTCGATTACCTGCGAGGTAAGCCCGGGATCACAGACGCTCGAGCCCCGGCTGCCAATTTGCGTTGACGCGCTGGGAAACATTCCGGACGGCGGCAATCGCCGCCGATTTGCGCAACAACCATGCGACCGCCGCAACCCCCGAGCATTGCCTTGCCCCGGGCCACCCCGTAGGTTGGCGGAAAGCCCCCGATAACAATAGTCCGGAGAGAACGACCCATGGCGCGCCTCAAGTTCGGAGCCTTCCTCGCCCCGCATCACCCGATCGGCGAGCATCCGATGCTGCAATTCCGTCGCGACCTCGATTTCGTCGAGCAGCTCGACGCGCTCGGTTACGACGAATTCTGGTGCGGCGAGCACCACTCCTCGGGCTGGGAGACCATCGCCTCGCCGGAAATGTTCCTGGCCGCCGCCGGCGAGCGCACCAAGCGCATCAAGCTCGGCACCGGCGTGATCTCCCTGCCCTATCATCACCCCTTCAACGTCGCGCAGCGCATGGTGCAGCTCGACCACATGACCGGCGGCCGCGCCATCTTCGGCTCCGGCCCCGGTGCGCTCGCCTCCGACGCCCATACGCTCGGCATCGACCCGATGACCCAGCGCGACCGCCAGGATGAGGCGATTTCGGTGATCCGCCGCCTGTTCAACGGCGAGCGCGTCACCGCCAAGACCGACTGGTTCGAGATGCACGACGCCGCGTTGCAGATCCTGCCGCTGCAGGAGGACATGCCGTTCGTGGTGGCCTCGCAGATATCGCCGTCGGGCATGACGCTCGCCGGCAAATACGGCATCGGCATCATCTCGCTCGGCTCGATGTCGACCCAGGGCCTGATGGCGCTGCCGCAGCAATGGCAGTTCGCCGAGGACGCCGCCAAGAAGGCCGGCACCACCGTGAGCCGGTCCAACTGGCGCGTGCTGCTGTCCTGGCACATCGCCGAGACGCGCGAGCAGGCACGGCGCGAGGCCGGCGCCGGGCTGATGCGCTGGCACAACGAATATAATGTCGGCACCCTGATGCGGCCGGGCCTGACGGCGTTCTCTTCGCCCGACGAGGCCGTCGACAAGACCGCCTTCGTCGAAGGCGCCGCGTCCACCATCGGCACGCCGGATGATCTGATCAAGATGATCAAGAACCTGGTCGATGTCTCCGGCGGCGTCGGCTCGATCATCGGCTTCGCGCACGACTGGGCCAATCCGGAAAACACCCGCCGCAGCTGGGACATGGTCGCGCGCTATGTCGTGCCCGAGATCAACGGCTATATCGACGGCCTGCGCAAGTCGCGCCAGTTCCTGATCGACAATCGCGACGTGTTCGAACGCGCCGGCCAGGCTGTCATGGCCAAGATCATGCAGAACGACAAGGCCGCCGCCGCGCTTCAACAAACCGGCCCCGGCCGCGTCGCGATCCCCGCGGTGAATGCACCGGATCTTGCGAAGGCAGCGGCCAAGCAGAAGGTGTGAGGGCGCCGCGGCGCCACTGTTCGTTCCGTCATCCTGAGGAGCGCGAAGCGCGTCTCGAAGGATGCACGGCCACAGTCGGGCCGTCGTGCTTCGAGGCTCGCTTCGCTCGCACCTCAGCATGACGGTGATGAGGTAGCGCGTGCGACTCCTACCCCGCGTCGTCCTGGCGAATGCCGGGACGACGGCGAGTTTGTGGTACGGCCGGCGCATCATGAGTTTGCATTCTCGCGACATGTTTTGTCCGAGCTTTGCTCTTCGTTCCGCCCTCTGTGTTGTAGAGGGCGCAGGGAAAGCCGGGTGCCGATCGCACCCATGGGCCCCGTGCAATGGGTAGAAAGCACGGGGATAGGACCACAGGTGTAACCGGAGCAATCCGGCTTTCCCTGCGCGATGGCTTACGGCTTACTTCGTGCTCTCCCCGGCGAGACTGGGCTTTTTTGTCACCGCCGTCGCAAAACGCGCTTTCGCGTTCTACAACAGGACACCTACCGCTAGGGCGTCAGGCCTGCACGACTTCGCCGTCCGCCTCATGCGCACTCGTCAGTTGCGCAATCAGCGTCCACCGCATCCCACACCGCGTTCGTGACGATCGCGAAGCGCCCCTCGATCGGGTGAGACGGGCGGAATTGAACATCTGATTTGCCCGACGACGGAAGCGCTAATTTGCCCGTCGGGTTAATTTGCCGCACCTGATGCCAGCGACGCCGGCTTGTGTCGCTTTGTGACCCTTCGCGACCAGCAGCTTCAACAGCTGCGCCGTCACTGTAATATTCGGAGAATCTCATCGACGGTTGCGGTGACCGACCTCGTTGTTTCGATCTCGTAGTGAGCAGACTTCCGTAACAGAGGCTCGATGGTCGAGATCAGATGGCAAACCTTGTTCCGCTCCTCCGCGATTTGTCCGTAGCCGCCGGATCGCATCGCGAGCCGCTCCATGATTGTTGCGATAGGAGCCGAGAGAAGGACTATGACATCGATCATGGAAAAAAGTCGGCGCATATTCTCGGCACAGCCGCTAATGAACAACGTACCGTCTCCTGGCTTGGACAGGAGCGCGCGAACGCGATCTTCTCGCCAGACCCAGTCCTTTCCTTGCGTTGGCGTCAGGGTGTCTGCGGAATCTGCGTCGACCCATTGAGACCACTCGGGCGTGTCAAGGTCGTAAGCCTGATGACCTCGCGCAACCAGCTCTTCGACCGCGCACGATTTCCCCGTTCCAGACATGCCCGTGATCAAGACGCGCTTCATGCATTTTCCTCGCCCTGAAGGAATCTGCCGTGCACGTTATGGATTGCTTCCGCCTTCGCCAATGCTTCTGCGGACAAATCGCGTCGCTCGCAATGACGGATGCCGCTACCCCGCCCCCTGATCGAACGCCTTGCGCAGCGAGACGTAGCCCGCCTGCTGCTGGCTCCAGTTGCGGCCGCCGGTGATGGCACCGTCGATCACGAGATCATGGCCGTTGATGAAGCTCGACTCGTCGCTCGCCAGGAACACCGCGGCATGCGCGATGTCGTCGGGCAGGCCGGCGCGCGGGATCGGCTGTGCCGCCTTGTAGACCTCGCGCATCACGGAAGCGGTCTTCTCGGCCGCTTCCGTCGACAATCCGAGCGCCTTGCCGAAAATGCCGGTGGCGATCGCGCCGGGCGAGATCGAGTTGACGCGAATGCCGGACTCGCCGAGCTCCATCGCCACGCATTTGGTGAGATGGATGACTGCCGCCTTCGCGGCGCCGTAGACCATCGACGAGGAGAAGCCGGCGAGCCGTCCGGCGATGCTCCCATTGTTGATGATGCTGCCGGAGCCCTGTTTGCGCATGTAGGGCGCGGCATGCTTCATGCCGAGCATGACGCTGCGCACCAGCGTCGCCATCGCGGCGTCGAACCGCTCGACGTCGAGACCTTCGATGCCCCCGGTCTGCGCCGGGCCGCCGGCATTGTTGAACAGGCAGTCGATCCGGCCGAACTTCTCGACCGCAAGCGCGATCAGCGCCTGCATCTGTTCCTCGACCGTGACGTCGGTCTGACGAAACACGCAAGCCTCGCCGAGTTGTTGCGCCAGTGCCTCGCCCTCCGGCGCGCGACGCCCGGCGATCACGACCTTCGCGCCCTCCGCGACAAAGATCTCCGCCGTGCGTAGCCCGATGCCGCTGGTCGCCCCTGTGATCACCGCGACCTTGCCGTCCAGCCGTCCCATATCGGTCCCTCAACTTACGTATGATGTTGCGGATATTCCCCAGCTCCTGCTGCCAATACAAGCACTTGCACGCCGCCACGCTCGCAAGGTCCGCCTGTGGCCAGAAGGCCACAACTGCGGTTTTTCGGTCGCAGCGGCCTTATTTTGGGTCGCCTGTTCACGTGAACTGGAACGAGCAATGGCGAAATGGATCGATGATTTCAGGGCGTGTTGGCGGGGCGATGTCCAGCCGTCGGTGCGGCTTGCGGTCGCCTTCGCGGTGCTTTGTCTCGTTTTGGCCACGGCCGCGCGCTTCGGGCTCGCCCAGATTCGGCCGGACGTGTTCTTCACGCCCTATTTCCCGGCGGTGTTCTTTGCCACCGCCCTTGGCGGTTTCCGGATCGGGATCGCAACCGCGCTGGCGAGCGGGCTGCTCGGCGTGGTGCTCAATTTCAGCGGATCGCACGCCGATCCGGCGCGCTTTGCGCTGTTGATGATCTTCTGGGTTGTGTGCGGCATCGCGATCTGGGGCGTGGAGCACTACCGTTCCCTGGTCGCTCAGCAGCGCGAAGTTTCCAAACGGCTGATCGAGGAAGAGCAGTACCGCAAGGTCGTGGTCGACGAATTGCAGCACCGGCTGAAGAACAAGTCCTCGACCATTCACGCCGTGCTGCATCAGGCGCTGCAGGACCGGCCCGATGTCTGGCAGCGCATCGACCATCGCATCCGCGCGCTCTCGGCGACCGACGATCTGATCGCGCGGGTCGACGGCTATGGCTGCGATATCAAGGATTTACTGCGCTCGGAACTCGGGCCTTACGGCCACGTGCGGTTCAACCTCAATGGCGAGCAGCTGTTCCTGCCCGCCAAGCTCGCCGTCTCGCTGGCGTTGATCTTCCATGAACTCGCAACCAACGCCGGAAAATACGGCGCCTTCTCCTCGCCGCGCGGATTTTTACAGGTGTCATGGACCGTCGACGACGGTCGTCTCAACGTGATCTGGGACGAGACCGAGGGACCGGTGGTCGAAGCGATCGGCGAAGCCGGCTTCGGCACCAAGCTGCTCAAGTCGGCGCTGCGGCCGTTCGACGGCAAGACCGAGATCAGTTACCTGAAGACCGGTGTTCACTGCACCATGCAGTGCAAGCTTCCGAGCTGTTGATAAGTCGTCATTCCGGCACAGCCGCACGTGTTGGTGCAACCGCGCGCGCCGCAATCGCTTTCACCAGCGGCCGAAGCGGACATTGATACTCTGTTAATGACGATTGCCGCGACGGCTTGCGAAAGCCGTCGCGGTCTCATTCTGTCACGGCATTTCGCAGGTCCGCTTAACCAAAACTACAACGGACTTTGCCAAGGTCGGCGCATGCACAGTCTCACCAGACACGATTTTCAGACGGGCGCGGCAGTGACCGGCCAAGACGATATTTCCAGCAATGAATTACGTATCCTGCGCGACCTTCTCCAACTGCTGCCGGCGGGCGTGACCGTTCAGGACGAGCAGGGAAAGCTCATCCTGGTGAATGAAGCAGCCGCGAGCCAGCTGCAGCTGGCGGCCAGCGCGAGCCAGCCGTCCCCGGTCGACGAGCGCCACGCCGCCAACTTGGACCTGCTGCGCAGCGGCCGTCCGGTGGTGCTCGAGGAAGTGCTCTCCTGCGGCGCCTCCAAATACGTGTTCCTGACCTCGCACCGGCCGGTCCGGATCGCCGGTCGCAATCTCCTGATCTCGACCTCGACCGACATCAGCGAGCAGAAGGCGTTCGAGGACCAGCTGTTCCGCTCGGCCTATTACGACGAGCTGACCGGCCTGCCGACCCGCCGGGTGATCGAGCACCGCGTCAACGGCCTGATCCGCGACGATTCGCAAAGCCATTTCGCGCTCGCCTTCCTCGACGTCGACAACTTCAAGCACATCAACGACTATTACGGCCACGCTATCGGCGATGCGCTGCTCGTTGAACTGTCGAAGCGGCTCGGCCACGCGCTGCGCGAAACCGATATCCTGTCGCGCATCTCCGGCGACGAATTCCTGCTGCTGCTCAACCCGATCAGCGGCAATGACGAAGTCGCCGAATTCATCCAGGTCATGCAGGAGCGGCTGAAGGCGCCGTTCTTCATCGAGGAATCCGAGATCTTCGCCTCGACCTCGATCGGCGTCAGCCTCTATCCGATGCATGGCCGGAGCTACGAGGCGCTGCGCCAGAACGCCGACATTGCGATGTACCGCGTCAAGAACAACGGCAAGGGCTCGACCGCGTTCTTCGACAACAGCATGGAGCGCGAGGCGCTGGCGCGGATGAAGATCGAGCAGTCGCTGCGGCTGGCGATCCTGGAAAAGCGCTTCTGCTGCGCATTCCAGGCCAAGGTCGATATCCGCACCCAGGAGGTGAAGGGCATCGAGGCGCTGGTGCGGCTGCGCGACGACGAGGGTGTGATCCAGGCGCCGGGCACCTTCATCGATCTCGCGGTCGAACTCGGCCTGATCGACGAGCTGACGTTCCTGGTGCTGGCGGAGATCGTCAAGTCGATCGACCTGATCAACGACACGTTCGGTCCGACGGCGACGATCAGCATCAATGTCGCCGCCAAGCAGGCCTCCAATCTCGAATTCATGCGCCGGTTCGCTCGTGCGCTCGAGGATACCGGCTTTCCGAGGCGCTTCATGATCGAGGTGACAGAGGACGCGTTCGTGACGCGGTCGCACTTCCAGGACCAGATCCTGCCGATCCTGCGCGGCATCGGCGTCGGCATCTCGATCGACGATTTCGGCATCGGCTATTCGTCGTTGTCGGCGCTCGCCGACATTACCGCCGACGAGATCAAGATCGACCGCTCCTTCATCACCGACATCCATCAGCGGCCGCGCAGCCAGGGCATTTTGCGCGCGATCGAATCGCTGAGCGAGGCGCTCGGCATGACCGTGATCGCCGAGGGCATCGAGTCCTACGAGGAGCTCACCTATCTGCAGGCGGCGACCAAGATCCGCTATGCCCAGGGCTATTACTTCGCCAAACCGATCTTCCTCGAGGATTTGAAGCCGGCGACGCCGGTCGCCAGCGAAACGCGCGCCAGCATGGCCGCGCGTCCGACCCTGGAAGGCCGCCAGACCTATTCGCGCGCCAGCGGCTTTCGGCGGTAGGGCGCGACGTGACTGCGCTCCCTCTCCCGCTTGCGGGGAGGGTTATCGCATATGCCCCTTGGCGACCGCGCAAGTGCTTGGCCTCGTGGTTCGAGACGCGCCGCAAGCGGCGCTCCTCACCATGAGGGTCTACTATTGTGCCGCAAAACAAGACCTCATCCTGAGGAGCCCGCCGAAGGCGGGCGTCTCGAAGGATGGTCACGAGCTGTCTCTTATACA